>CBDTVF010000248.1:0-5158 GCA_965363775.1 uncultured Gammaproteobacteria bacterium | reverse complement strand
ATTGGTCCAACCCACGTAGGGTGGGTAACTTGTTACCCACGATTTCGTGGTTTTGATGGTGGTTTTGGTTGTGAAATGAAGAGCCGTGGGTAACAAGTTACCCACCCTACGGCCCTGCCAGCAACGAATTACGCGTTCAGCGGGTTCCACCAGGTAAAAACCAATGCACCCCAGTCAGAATTTAAGCCGAGTGCAACGGAACCAATCACGCCGCATACAGCCCAAAGCACCCTCTCGACCGGTGCCCGGCCTCACCTTGTCCTGAACATTTACCCCCGTCGCCGGTCACGGTGATCCAGCCAGAATTCGATACCCGCGGTATTGAGCTTGATGTCAGAATGCAGCAACTCCATACAACGGTCCTCTGAAAGCTCAACACCATGATCACGTAATCCATCCATTAGCCAGGCACTCATTGCTATCTCGATTTTCTGTCCGCGTGAGTCATCGTCTTTGTACTGCTCTGCAAACCCGACCATTTTGTCAACGCCCTCAATCATCTTCTTTGCGAGACGTTGCACATCGTCAACACGGCCATAATGGGTCAGGTACATGCAATCAGGTCCAACAGCCATTAGTTTTCCGACTGATTCCTTGAGTGCGACAGGATCAAACTGAATGGGAGTCGTGGTAGGAAACAAAAACGCACCCTTTTGAGTGTCAAACTCCCGATATGACAAACCAAAAGTATCACCGGTAAACCAGCCGTTGGTGAGGTCATCGTAAACACAAAAATGGTGTCGCGCGTGTCCCGGCGTATCCATGAATCGCAATTGCCGATTACCCAGGCTTGCTTCATCGCCGTCTTCCATGATTCGTACTCTTTCTTCTGGTACGGGAATCAGCTTGCCATAAACTTTGTCAAACATTTCATCGCCATAAACCGCCCGCGCACCTGCCTCCAGTTTGGTTGGATCGATCATGTGGCGGGCACCATATGGGTGTACCAGGAATGTGGCATTTGGAAGCAACTGCATCAAACTGCCGGCACCACCGGCATGATCAAGATGAACATGAGTGACAATGACATAGCGTACATCCTGCGGTTTCCAGCCACGCTTCTTGAGAACTGTCATCAGACGGGGAGTACTCGAATTGGTACCCACCTCGATAAAAGCCACTTCCGAGCCGGCCTCCACCAGATAACAACCGGCCATATGCTCGCGGTGAAAATCTGAATCAATGACATTTACGCCGCCGGGATATTCTTTAACACTGATGTGATCATTCGCAGTCATTTTCAAGCTTCCGTATCTGGCCCGGATCGGGCAATATGACACCATGTTATGGGAATGGCCCAATAGTGGCAAACAGGTCTTCATTCTCGATCTGGATGGCACCCTGATACCGAGCGCTGAAGTGGACAACGAATGCTTCTGGCAGGCTGTTTTTGACTGTTTTGGAGAACGGGCTACGCTACCCGACCTGCAGGATTACACGCATGTAACCGACAGCGGTATATTGAACGAGTGGTGTCACCATGAACTGGGCCGGGCACCCCGCATGGAAGAAACCCGTCAGATAAAGCAGCGCTTTTTGGATCTACTGAAAGCTGCCTCGTATCGCCAACCAGAGCATTTCCTCCCTTTGCCAGGTGTCATAAGCTGGCTGGAGACTGTGCAACAGCATGATAATGTCTATGCAGGCATCGCCACCGGAGGCTGGGAACACAGTGCCCGTCTGAAATTGGGGCTTGCCGGGCTGGATCGCTTCAATCTACCGCTTGCCAGCTCGGATGATGCCATTCCTCGTGCAGAAATCATGCAAATCGCAGCCCAAAGAACACTCAATCACCAACCGGTTGATGAAGCCGTTTTTACCTATGTCGGTGATGGCACCTGGGACTTGCAGGCCAGCCAGAAGCTGAACTGGAAATTTATTGGTATTGCCAGTGGTGAGCGGGCAAAACAGCTTAGACAAGCGGGGGCCACCCATATTCAGGCCGATTTTTGTAAAATCGGAATTTAACCAATGCAAACCAGCACTTGCAGTGTAGAATATGCCGATCCGAATCTAACAAGGGAAAATACCCCGCATGGCTAAATACCGTAGACCCACGCAGATAATGTATGCCATCCTGGTTTTATTGACAGTGTGGCTGATCACCCCTGTAATGGCAGGCGGCGGTGACCCCGAAGCGGCTAAAAAAGCCTGGCCGATGATTGAAAGTGGCGCCTTGCTGGTTGACGTACGCTCAAAAGCAGAGTTTGACAAGGGCCATCTTGACGGCGCGATCCATATTGATTGGGATCAAACCAATGCCCTGATGCAAGCCATTGGAATGAATACACAACGTCCGGTGGTATTTTATTGCCGTAGCGGCAACCGGGCAGGAAAGTCCATTGTCAAATTGAAAACCAGGGGCTACACCAATATTTTCAACGCCACCGGCCTTGAGGCATTAACAGAAACCAAGCCTTAAATTCCCCGATACTCTTTTCCCGAAACCATTGCACGGTCCCGTGCCTGGCAATGGTTACTTCTATCATATGTAAAAAAGCAGACTTTTCCGTATGATAGTTACGTCCTCAGGAAATCGTATGAGAAAACACCTAGCATTAATCAGCTTCTATTTGGTCTGCGGACTTACCCAAACCGCAACTTCAAATGCACAGGGCCTGCCTGAATATTGGGAACGTAGCAATGCCATGGCCACTGTAGAGTCGGTCAATATCGATACCGCAGTTTATGAACTCGGCAATATTTCCTCGTTGGCCGATGCCGATACCACTTTAACCAGGCTGAGAAACCTGCATACCCGCGGTGACTTGCCGTTACCTGCCCGGGAAGCCGTGATTTATCAGTTCACCCGC
The DNA here is from genome assembly GCA_965363775.1 of uncultured Gammaproteobacteria bacterium. GTDB lineage: Bacteria > Pseudomonadota > Gammaproteobacteria > Xanthomonadales > SZUA-36 > SZUA-36. The sequence continues at coordinate 2,345 of CBDTVF010000248.1, read as the reverse complement.
TCACTGGCCGGTCTACCCCGCGAAGCAGTCGCCCCGGATGTCATGCAACATTTGCGGACCTACCAGGCACGGGTCCTCGTACCACACGAGGATCATGGTGACGCATTTGTACCGCTTTTTAATATTCGCGGCGCCGCTGCCGGTGTTGAAAATGGTTGGCAACGAGCCGAATTTTCATATGAAGCAGAAACGTTGCTTGAAACAGACCCGGCAAGCTTGGTTTCAACATATGTCGAATCGACCGCTAGCAATCAGCGAACCGCTTACCTGGACGTTCTGAGACAGGCCAGGATGACCGAAATAGAGGCCATACAGGATATCGCCTTAAAAAAGCTTGGCGAGGCACCTGTACTCACACCATTGCTTGGGATAACGGCAGTGATCACCGCTGATACGTTTGCAGTGCAACAACTATTGATCCATGGCCAGGGTGCAGGCCTTTCATCCACGCTTGTGCAACTCGGTCAACAATTACCGCTTTCGGAAACAGCTGCCCTGCTTGATTTTGCAGTTCGACAGGCGCCTGTTACCAATGCCAGCCTGGCCATCTCTGCCTGGTGGCCACGTCTGAATCATGAAACCGAGAGCCGTGATTTGCTGTTGCTGTTGCTGGATGATCCGGAACTGGGTGCAAGCGCCGCACTGGCACTGGCGCAAAACCCTGATATCCAGACGCTCAAAATATTGCAGGATACCGCTGGTGGAGAAACCGCCGCTGCAAGACGCGCGCAAATGGCGCTGGATTTCAACCGTGATCAACTGATCGGGGAGGTTCAACCGTGAACCGCTTGTCCCTGTTTTTAATCAGCGCTTTTGCACTGACCGCCAGCCAGTTGAATGCGCAGGTACTGACTGAATGGGTAGACACCCGGGCCCCTCAGGAAACCAACAAAATCGCACTGGGTTACCCGGTTCCGATACCGGTTGATACTCCCCTGCCCTTTGACGGCTTTCGAAGCTATGCCGGCCTGCATATGCGCCATCAGGACCTGGTGACCAGTACACCGTGGGTACATCCGGAGCAAATTGGTCTTACCCGGCACGGTCGCACTATCTGGGCCTACCGACTGGGTGATGATGACCTACTGACAATCAGCGGATTACCCGAGCCCGCCACACTGACCAATGGCGGTATACACGCACGAGAATGGCAATCACCGGAAACCGTCACGGGAATAATGGAATTGTTAGCCCTGCATGAAAACGACAATCATTTTTATGACTATCTTCGTGATAATGTGAACATGATTATTATCCCGTCGTTGAACATTGACGGTTTTATGCAGACCCAGCGTTACCCTGCACTCAATTACATGCAATCAGACCCCGATTATCCGAATGACTACCCCCGTGACGGTCGCATGCGTCGCAAAAACATGCTTAGCGCTGATGAAGACCTGTTTACGACTTTTGATCACCTCAACGGCGTTGACCTGAACCGAAACAATGCTCCTTTCTGGGCCAGCAACTCAAGGCGGTCTTCATCCAATTTGAAGTCGATTGTTCACCATGGGGCGAGTGGAGCCTCCGAACCGGAAACACAGGCCCTGGATACTGCGGCACATCTCGGCCCCATTGATCGCTTGCGTATATACACCGATGTACATTCTTTCTCTATGGTGCATTTCTGGGTGCGTAATAGCAATGCACGCCTCTCCCTGCAGACTGAATTGGTGCTGCGTACTTTTACTAATCACCATGTCGAATTTCCCGCCGAAAAGCACTATTACTTTACCGGTCGAAACTCCACACCCCGAAACCAGGGTATCGGATCCACAGACGAATATTTCACGTTTACCTACCAGGTGCCATCCTGGACACTGGAAATCGAGCCAAGTGGCGGTCAGTCCTACCACTCACCGTTACCCGGCTCCGGTGCAGATTATGGCGGCATCAGTGAGAACGGCCATGATGGATTTATACTTCCCGATTCTGAAATTCGCAGGGTACGGGAGGAACTGGCCCAGTCATTTGCAGCAGTTTATTACCGCCAGGCCGGACCACCTGCCATACAGGCCATGCGTGTCATTGATACAGAGAATCTAGCAGTTGTATTTGAGGCTGAGTGGGATGTTGAAGATAACGAAACCCGTTCACTCTTCACCAACCAGTTACAGGCCATACAACTTGGCCGCAGCTATGACCTCTGGCTATCGTTTAACAAACCGATGCGTTGGCGTGCAGATGGCGAGGTTGTACCTTTCCCCGGCCAGGCTGATAGCGGTTTGGATGTTGTTGATGCCAGCGTTCTGGTCAGTGGTTCAGCCCTGAGTACAGCTATTGAAGCAAGTGACTGGCTCAACCAACCCGGCGATGCACCGGATGGGTATCTGAACTACCAGGAT
>CBDTVF010000247.1:0-5161 GCA_965363775.1 uncultured Gammaproteobacteria bacterium | reverse complement strand
CACGAACCCGCCGTACATGTTTGAAGTCCATCTCCACAGTAATGATTTCGCGACCGGATGAGGCCTGGTGGATGATGGTCCCATCTGGCCCAACTACAATCGATTTGCCATAACCAAGGCGTCCAGCGCTATTAAGACCAAAGAAATACAACTGATTGGTAACGGCATTGGCACGTGAAATGGCCAGTTCAACATCCCGGTCTATGGTGTTGGTCAGGGTGGGGGCAATAATCGCTTCAGCACCCATCCACGCCAATTGACGAATGACTTCCGGGAACCATACGTCGTAGCAGATAATCAGGCCGATTTTGCCCACTCCAGGAACTTCAAAAACGACAAAATTATCACTGCCTTCAACATTTTTTTCGTATGGGTAAAAAGGGTACTGTTTGCGGTAACGGGCAATGACTTCACCATCAGGATTAATCACCGGAGAAGTATTGAACACATTTCCATCCCGGCGTTCATAGATCGAACCGGGCACCAACCAGAAACCATTTCTTTTGGCTGCCTCCCGGAAGCAGTTTTCAACTTCCCCCGGTAATTGCACGGCCATTCCTTTATTGGCGCCATAGGTGCACAGCTCAGGCAGCATCACCATCTGGATCCAGGGAAAACGCTTTTTGACCAGGTCAATTTCCTTTTCAATGGTAGACAGATTGTCTTCCGGACCCAACTCCAGTTGTAATCCTGCAATAGACAGATAACTCATAGCTGGCTCCATTTTTATTTGATTTGCGCCTGATTCACCAAGCATTGATTGGCAGACTAGCCATTGCGGGGTATAGCGTATAGAACCAGATTTGAAACGGTTATGAGTCCAGTCAGGACGACTTACGGTGTAAAATTCCAGAGTCAACCAGGCGGCCAGCGGGTCTCCACCAACGAATCTGCTCACCAATCAGGCTCACTCGCAGCCTACTGATATCACCGTATCCCCAGGTTTTCCATTGTCGACACCATGTATCACCTTCCAACCACCATTTGCCGGTGTCGCAGTCCTCATTGGCATGTCCGGAACGGCCGCTCATGGTTCCATCTTTATGCAGTTCTATGGTGCAGGGTGCACCGTAAAATGTACGTGTCATGATGGTTGCGCCACTCATGATCTCACCCAGTTGGTGCGCATCAAGCAGTGCGGGGTCATTGGGATCCAGGTACTGAATTTGATCTGCTGACAAATCCCTGATCAGGCGGGTCAGTTGATCGACACCTTCGCGGATATTTTCTGCCGGTATACTGGTGACACCGAGGCGAAAATAGTTTCTGACTTTTTTTCGGGCACTGTAATAATGACTATCCGGTTCGATCAAAATTCCGCGTTTTGCCGCTTCACGAACCAGGTTTTTTACATTTATTTCAGCGGGGCACCTTACCCACAGTGCCGTGCCTCCCTGCGTGGGAAGTTCAACTTCAATATCCCTCAGGTAATGATTTAATGCCTGACGCAGGGCTTCCCATCGTTCTCCCATGATTTTATGCAGGCGGGTCATAAAGGCATCGTAATGACCCATGGAAAGAAAAAATGCCGCCGTACTTTGAGTGATCATGTTGGGCCGACCAATCACGGTTTGGCGTAACTGACGGGCCTGGCGTATCAACTCAGGTGCTGCAACAATAAAACCAATTCGCACGCCTGGAGCGAGTATTTTCGGCAATGCAGAGACATAAATCACCCGGTTGTCTTTATCCATTCCACGCAGTGCGGGATGAGGCTGACCCAGATAGTTGCTTTCGTGCTCCAGGTCATCTTCGATGATGATCTGGTCATGCTCGGCCGCCTGCCGCAATAACCCACGACGTCTCTGGTTGGGCATGGTGACTGCGGTCGGAACCTGGTGACTGGGTGAAACATATATCACCTGGGCTTTACTGAGTTGGTTCGTGATGACCAGGCCGTGTTCATCTACCGGGCCATGGATAATCTTCGCTCTGGATTGCTTGAGCAATTGACGCACCTTGGGGTTTCCGGGTTCCTCCAGGGCGACTGAGGTCTTTTTATCAACGAGCAAGCGTGAAAGCAGATAGAGCGCGTTCTGACCACCCAGGGTAATCAATATTTCATCCGGTTTCGCCGTTATCCCACGTCTGGGTAGCATCTTTGTGCGAATTTCCTCAATCAGCGCGGGATGATCCGCATGCCCTTCGGTACCCTCACCGTGGTCAATAATACGGGTGCCCAAAGCCAGGCGGGTCGCTTCGCGCCACTGGTTGGCCGGATACAACGACGAGTCAAAATGACCATCAATGAAAGGGTAAGGATACTGCTGCCAATTGGAAGGCCAGTGAAATTGGTTCTCCTGTCGTGTTTTCAGACGAATTCGACTCTGCCATTGTGAGTCGTGGTCGGATTCGGTGAGAGGTTTACCCTGGAACCCAACGTGACCATCGAGCACATTCTGTGTAACGAAAATACCACTACGTTGACGGCTTTCCAGGTAGTTCTCTTCTATCAATTGCTCATAGGCCAGTACGACCGTATTACGAGCCACACCCAATTGTTCTGCAAGTTTGCGTGAAGATGGTAACTTGCTACCGACAGGAAAATTGCCATTCAGAATACCTTCAACCAATTTCTGACGAATTTGGCTTTGCAAATTCAATTTACTGCCTGGGTCGAGATAGATAAGGGCTACTGTCACGTTAGTCTCTGAATTTAACCACGCCTGATTGTAAACATCTGCACCCAGTTCGATCCACAGAAATTTTGCGCGTCCGGTTCAATCATCCACAATCGTCCTGCGGTCGGGGTGCATCATGGTTGAGCAAAACCCTGCCACGAGCATTTCTTCCACGTTGTCAGGGTTCAGAATCTCGTGGGCGACATTGTATAGTGGCAATTCGAAATCATTCCATCCACGCAAACCTGTCTTCATCGAGGCGACATTTTTATAGCCCATCCACTGCATGGTTTGAGCAGCTAATACACTGCGGTTACCTGAGCGGCAGATCACGATGATTTCACGGTCCCTGGCCTCAATGAGTTCCGGAACTGAGTCTTCGTACTCGTCTTCACAGGCGGTCTCCAGGATACCGCGAGGTACCAGCATTGAATGTTGAATATGGTAAGCTGAAAATTCACACTCTTCCCGAATATCAAGAACAAGGGCTTCATCATTTTCGCTGCGGCGTTCTTCGACATCCCATGGAAACAACTCCCTGATTTCCATTCGAGCTTCTTCGACAATTTCTTTAAACGTTTTCATCTTGACCAGCCTTCTTTTTTACTTAATCGACAAATGGGCACCACCATGCACCATGCGGCTGGCTGTCTCAACAATAGTATTGCAAAACCCAACGGATTCTAAAAATGTCAAAAGATGGGAGAAACCTGCATGCGACAGGGTGGACATGCTTGTCCACCCTGCAATGGTTCAATCACTAAAGCTCTTATCGATGCTGTGACATAATCCGCATGAGACAATTTCTCCTGCGGCCAAGGTCGCACGGACCACACCTTCTGCATCCCTCAACACGCGATCAACACGAACACGGGAAAGACGGGTTCCCCGGTGATCAACACCGTGGCAGCTGGCGCACTGGTCTTCACCATTCTTCCAGACAAAGTCTTCGTGATAGTAATCACCTTTGCTCTTGATCCAATTAGGATCATTCACAGGATGCATACCGTGTGGGCCTTGGAGAGTTCCATTCGGGAAACTGTTAGGCTCGTGACAAACGCTGCATTCACTTATCGTACCCGCATGTCCCTGCAACTGGATGGCGGTAACGTTGTCATTGGCATTGAGGTCCCGGTTCGGCCAGATCGCATGGGGACTGCCATGACAGGCTTCGCATGCTATTCCTGCGTGATTGTCAAGACTGTTGCGATACAGGCTGCCAGGGTTCTCGGCAAAACGTGAATCGGCCAGTTCAATCGGAGTCGCAGCAGGGTCGGTGGGGTCGTAAGCCAGGGTCCCTACTGGATCATCACCATGACCGCTATGACAGGAACTGCACTTGGGCTCGTCCGCCCAGGGTTCACGGGTATGCCCGGTGTTCAATGGGAATTCACCACCCATTGCCAGCATCCCGCCATGACAGTCATCGCACTTCTGACCAGCTGTATACATCGCGCCACGGAAACACTGTGTGATCTTCCCCGGATGGCAGGAGAAGCAATTCTGCTCCATTGGTATGCCTTCACCGGTGGGAATCAGTGGAATCTCCGCGCCGGACATTGCAGGTGGATCAATTAATTCAGGTTCACCCGAACTGTCCCGGATCAAACCACCGGCACCATTGACCTGCAAACGTCCATGGAAACCATGCATAACGCGGGACATATTGTCAAAATCAGCCAAGCCTCCCGGCCCACCCACTTCGGCCAAAGCATTAGAACGATGGCAGGAAGCGCACAAAACCGGCTGATCATCGGCGGCAAATGTTGTCAGGTGTTTGAAGTCATGCAATACAAGAATATTGTGCTTGGCTGCAGCTTCCACGTCGACCCGGTCGCCACTGGCTGCTGCCATAAACAAAGGACCGGATACCCGCGCGGCTGGATCAGAACCAACCTCGCCCAATGTATGGCAATCGCGACAATCGACTTCGGTCGATACAGGAACAACAGCATCGGTAGTAGCCAATATCTCCCCGCTGCCAATATCTACAGCCTGAACACGCATCAGTGGGAAGGAATTGAAACGGCCAGTATCATCAACAGCAGTGATGGGAATACCCTGTGCGGTAAACCAGTATCTTGATTCAATGTAAGCACTAAAATTCTGTGGCTCATTGTCGAAGTACGGGTCACCGATACCCGGCATATAACGACCGTGATCGGGGTTGTCTATGGTTTGCAGTCCTTCATCAGGAACGGGGTTTAAACCTGGGAACAACAATGCAGCAATGGTGTTTCCCAGATCATCAAAAACATCCCAGAAATCAGTTTTGCGAATCAAGGCACTATCAGCGCTTGCACCGGGTGGATAGTTCTGGCTTGTCGAGTTGATCGACCCTGCCCCGACCGGATCATTTGCACTAGAGGCTGAAGAGTACTGTAATGCCACCATGGTATCGTTCAAAATCAACGGACGATTACTACCCCGGGTGCCCTTACGCACAACTTGTGCATTCAGGTTATTAAACGGTGGCAAAATACTGAATGGATATGATCCAAGGTCCGCACAATGCATGCCCAGATCATTAAAGGCCAGCA
>CBDTVF010000246.1:0-5177 GCA_965363775.1 uncultured Gammaproteobacteria bacterium | reverse complement strand
TGACCCATCCCGCCTCTCTGTTTCCATATTTCCAGCGGATCTCCATCACCGCCCTCATCTGCTATGTCCTGTAGTTGCTGCTGAAGTGATTCTTCGCCCTCTTTCTGGACCACCGGAACCCCGGCGACATTGTCATAGAGATGCAGGTCAAATCTGCGTTTGGCAAACGGTGCGTGGCAGACGGCACAGGAGACAATATCAAGATGTGTGCCGGCATTTGGCAACCATTGGGTATGCAGCAGCACGACATTTTCATGGCAACCAATACAGGTGCTTCGCAATGTGTCACCAATCTCCAGTGCAGTTATCTCGTGGGACTTATGACAGTCTGAGCAGATCGGCGACTGGATATGCGTGTCCCTGATAGTATTTCCATTAATTCTGGCCTCGCCATGCACACTATGAGAATAGGCATTGAATATGGTCTCGTGACAATTCTTACATGGGAATCCTGTTTCCGCGTGGAAATCCTCCATAGTCTGAACTGCATGGGCGCTATGACAATCTGTACAGACAGGTGCCTTGGTACTGCCTTGCGCAACCAATGCGGCATGTATGCTGCCCTTGTACTGGGTGGATTTTTCCCGGTGGCACTTGCGACAACTGTCGTTCATCTCAACGGAATATTCCCGCTCGGTGTTAATTGTAATATTGGTACTTTTCGATGGGTGTTTTCTATTGCCGATGGCCCGGTGGCAACTGACGCAGCTGACTTCACCGTGTGCTGAACTCAGGTAATCCTCACGGTGCACCTGTATGGACATACTCTCACCATCTTCGAGTAGCTTGCTCTTATCCCTGTTATGACACCTTAGACACTTGGCATTCTTCTTGAGGAGTTCCTCAAGCCTTGAGGTAACATCCACTTGTGCTTCTTCTGTGGCGGCCTTGGCACCTTCTATAACGGCGGGTTCCGCATTCTCCTGTGCTGACGGTATCTCAGTTTCAGCTGTCTCTTGTGCGTACAAAACGCCGCTGAAAACCATGCAACATATAAAAAACATTATTAGGACAGACAATTCAGCTCGTTTATTTCCCGCTGAATCGCCTGTTGTGCTCCCGACCTTCATTATCAATCTCCTTTGACGGGTCGTCTTGACCTAAAAAACCGGGGCTTCATAAGCCCCGGTTGTTCTGGATACTCGCTTCCCTTACTTGGACTGTTGCTTTTTCACCCAGGCTTCACGACCCAGTTTTGCGAACATATAGAAACCGACGAATGGTAACGCAATTACGTAGCCGAGGGCTATAAATGGTGAAGCGAAAAACAAACCAATATTCTTGGCCATGCTGTTGATGGTTTTAGGCTCTTCTGCCTCACTTACCATCTTTACTTCGCTTTCAATAACTGCTTCATGAACTTGCTCGTTCAGTTCTTTAGCTACTTCTGCGTCATTCGCTGCGTCGTTGACTGCCTTTAAAGTGATGCTTTCAATCATCTCAGGTGTTAGCGGTTTACGTACAAAACCACTTGCACCCAGGACTGACGCCTTGGCTTCATTGTCTTGCGTGCCATAGCCAGTGATCACCACTACCGGCGTCCAGGGGCAACGGGCCTTGATGCGCTCAGTGACCTCGAGGCCATCCATACCCGGCATTTTGATATCGGTAAAGACAAGATCAAAATCAGTATTGTTCATCGTATCCAGTGCTTCCTCACCACTCAGTGCAGTGCTGACTTCATAGCCCTTCTCTGAGAGGACCCGGTCGAAACTACGACCAACAACGGCGTCATCGTCAATAACCAGTACTTGTAATTTGGTGTTCACAATATGCTCCTCGAATCGATTAATTTTTAATGTTTAGTAAATTCGTTTGTGCGCTGCTGCGCAGAAAAATCTGTTTCTGGCTGTTCATCCCGATCACTTCGTAATGACCAGCGTTTTTGAGTCATTGCATCATTTGCTACTTTGATGACTTCATCCGGACCCAGGGGTTTGGTCAGGTAATTGAATGCACCCAGTCTGACTGCCTGCTTGGCGGTTTCAATACACGGATAACCCGTAATAACAACGACTTCGCTGTCGGGCCACCGTTGCTTGATGATTTTTAGGACATCCATGCCATCCAGGTCAGGCATACGAAGATCAAGCAGTACGACATCAACGGGATATTCCTCCATCAACTGTATTGCCTGCATGCCACCTTCCGCTGCCCGGGTGTTACAGTCGCTGCCTTCAAGACTCCTCAGATGGCTGTGGCGAACCACTGCTTCGTCATCTACGATGAGGATGTTAGCTTTATCATTCATGTGACCACCTCGCATTGTTGTTTCACCCTTGTTAAGATGCAACATCCATGCCAATTGATCCACAAAGAGACAAGCCACCATCTAAAGTCATTAAATTCAGTTGCTTAATTATTTTGGATTATTCACAAGTGAATTTAGCAGGCTTCAATTTCCGTCCTTAAGTATATTTTTTGTGTACTAAAAGACCTCATGAAACAATGTTTTATCTATACTTTTCATAGAGATAGGCTTTAACCTGCCATGTATATTTTTTATGTACAGCCATTGTCAATGGCTGCCCGAAACCGGTATACAGAAACGGTGTTCTAGTTCATTATTGACTTGTTCAAGCTGCGCAGCATCGTGAAAGTTATTGATATTGCTTGAAACCTGTTTGAGGAGATGCGACGCAGATTGATAGCTTACAGAGATTTATGCAATAACAAATAATAAGGATCTGTCTCCAATGGCGCGGTTTTACCAAACAACTTCCCCGTTAAATTCACTAGCCGGCCTCATTCCACCTGTAAAAATTCTACTTGCCATCGTATTGGTATCAACCACGCAGATACCGCTGAGTAGTATTGCTTTTGCCGAACCTGAAAACCCCAGGCTGGCCAACGATAAATGCCTGAGGTGTCATGGCAAAGAAGGCTACTCAAGGGAGGGAGCCGACGGGCAGGAGCGGGCCCTGCATGTCACCGCAGAAAAATTCAATCAAAGCGTGCACGGTCGCCAGGATTGCGTGGGTTGCCACCAGGACATCATCAAAACGAAACACAGAAAGGGAATCAACCGGAAGGTTGGCTGTATCAAGTGTCACATGGACCTTTGGGAAGGTGCACAACAAAACGGCATCACCGAAGAAGACCGCCGTCTTGGTGTCGTGGTTGAAAAGATAGATAGCTACATGAGTTCGGTGCATGCCCGGCCCAGCATCGACGACCAATCACGCACCAACGCAGCTTGCCACAATTGCCACGATGCCCATTACATCAAACCAACAGACACTATTAACAACCCCGAAAGCCGCTTGAAGACACCGCTTATATGTGGCCAATGCCATGCCAGGGTTCTTGATATCTACATGACCTCGGTACATGGCAAGGAAATTGGCAGCGGCAACACCGACGCGGCGGTTTGCGGCGACTGCCATACGACTCATAGAGTTGCCGTATCCAATAACTTGCAGGGAAGACTGGCGATTACCGCAGAGTGCGGTAATTGTCATCAGGAAACGATGGAAAGCTACCTGGAAACCTACCATGGCAAAATCACCCGGTTGGGCTACAGCGAAACAGCTAAGTGTTACGACTGCCACGGCTCACACAGCATCAAACGGGTCACCGAACCGGATTCAAAGGTGCACAACGGCAACCGCCTTGAAACCTGCCAGACCTGCCATGCAGATGCGACCGAAGGTTATGTGACCTTTCAACCACACGGCACAACCAACAATTTTGAGGAATACCCTGAGATGTGGCTTGCATCTAAGGGTATGATCGGCCTGTTGCTGGGCACATTTTCTTTCTTCTGGCTGCATTCTGCGTTGTGGTTCTACCGTGAATACCAGGATCGAAAACACGGCAAGAACCGACCCCATGTCATGCTGGAAGACCTGCCAAAGGGCAAGACACATTTCAGACGCTTCACACGCTGGTGGCGCCTGGCCCACCTGGTTGGAGCGCTGTCTATCATGTTACTCGCGCTGACCGGCCTCACGGTATTGTTCTCCGGCAGTTCATGGGCACCCTACGTGATGAATGTACTGGGCGGACCGGTGTCGTCAGGCATCCTTCACCGTATCGGTGCGGTTGGGTTCATGGGCGTATTTTTCATACACCTCATATATTTCGCCTTCCACATCGGCAGTCAATGGAGGACATTCGATTGGTTCGGACCCAATTCACTGGTTCCTAACTGGGATGACCTGGGTGATGCAATTGCGATGTTCCGCTGGTTCTTCGGCCTGGCACCGCGTCCGGTTCTGGACCATTTCAGTTACTGGGAAAAATTCGATTACTGGGCCCCATTCTGGGGTATGACGATTATTGGTGTCAGCGGTATGATGATGTGGTTCCCCATAGCGACTGCCTCAGTGCTACCCGGCTGGGTGTTTAATGTTGCTGCCATTATTCACGGTGAAGAGGCAATCCTGGCTATCGTATTCCTGTTCACGGTGCACTTTTTCAACAATCATTTCAGACCGGACAAGTTTCCACTGGACACCACGATGTTCACCGGCAGAGTACCGTTGGAGCACTACCGGCATGAGCACCGGCGTGAGTACGACCGCCTGCTTGCAAGTGGTGAACTTGACAAGTACCTGGTGGAAGAACCATCGGAGCCAATGGCACGTGGGTCCAGTGTATTGGGCACTGTACTGATCATCACAGGCCTGTTCCTGCTGATGCTGGTTTTGTTGGGATTCCTTGGGATTTAGCAGTGATTGACGTAAATAATTTATGACTTTTATTGCTGAATTGTTGACATAGGTCATTTGAGCATGTCTTTCACCTTGGGTAAGTGCGTCAAATTGACACAGGTCAATTTAAGCTCTTGTTTAAAAGAGGACTATACATCTGCGGAGAAGCCGCTTCTTATATTCCAGGAGATTTAGAGTGAATAAGAGTCTGATACAAGTTATTAACAACTACCGCGTGGTCAGTTTTGCGGCCATTGTACTTGGGATCGCCATTTTCCTTATACCTGGTGTTGCTGGTGCCCAGTTCATCGGGTCAGATGAATGCCAAGTATGCCATGAAGTTGAATATAGAGACTGGAGCGCTTCCGGACACCCATACAAACTGATGAAGGGTGAAGAAGCCCGCCACCGCCCCATACCACTGCCTCTGGGGTATGTCTGGGACGATATTTCCTATGTGATTGGTGGTTACAAGTGGAAATCACGTTATATTGATAAAAATGGTTATATCATTACCGTTGC
>CBDTVF010000245.1:0-5210 GCA_965363775.1 uncultured Gammaproteobacteria bacterium | reverse complement strand
GGTAACCGGTTCGAAGATCAAGGTGCTCAGCCTGGCGATGCGCAGCATATCCCTGGGTGAGGATGCACAGGGTGAAGCCACCATGCGTGCCACCGTAGACGGTGTTGAATTCAGTGGTCACGGTCTGTCGACCGACATTGTTGCGGCCTGTGCCGAAGCCCTGTTGGAAATCATAAACCGCGCAATACGTAACAAGGCGCGCGAACAGCAATCAAGCGCTGCCTGAGAAAAACTGAGTAATGGCTAATATTGCACACGATTATTTGGTCCGGGCACAGTCCGCCCGGATCTATGATCTGGCACGCCGTACACCGTTGGACCTGGCACCAGGCCTGTCCGCCCGTATTGGCCACAATCTGTGGCTCAAGCGGGAGGATATGCAGGCAACACATTCTTTTAAGTTACGTGGTGCATATCACTGTATACAGCAACTGACCGATGAGGAGCGTAGTCGGGGTGTGGTTGCAGCCTCGGCTGGTAACCACGCACAGGGCGTTGCGATGTCCGCCCGTAAACTGGGTGTCAGTGCTACTATTTTCATGCCGCTTACGACGCCTGAAATTAAAGTCCGCGCGGTCGAGGCGCTGGGTGCCCGTATTGACCTTTGCGGTGATGATTATGATGCTGCTTGTGAAATGGCGATTGCATACAGTGATAAAAGTGGTGGCTATTTCATACACCCGTTCGACAACTCCGATGTGATAGCAGGGCAGGGTACGCTGGGTATCGAGATCACCGATCAGCTTGAGGCTTCACCGGGTGTTATCTTTATACCGATTGGCGGTGGTGGCCTGGCTGCGGGTGTGGCCGCCACGATTAAGGCAGAACATCCACAAGTACGTATCATTGGTGTCGAACCCGATGATGCGGCCAGCATGTATTCAGCCCTGAAAGCCGGAAAACCAGTGGATATTGGTACCACCGGCATATTCGCGGATGGTGTCGCGGTACGTAAAGTGGGTGAACTTACCTTTGAGTTATGCCGTGAATTGGTCGATGAAGTTATCACGGTCAGTGTTGACCAGGTCTGTGCCGCGGTGAAATCCATTTTTGAAGAGATTCGCGCAGTCGTAGAGCCTGCGGGTGCACTGGCTGTGGCGGGGGCTATACAGTATGCAAACCGGGAAGCCGGAAGCCAGTTGCCAGGCGGTGACTGGGTCGCCTTGCTCAGCGGTGCCAATGTGAACTTTGACCGTCTGGGTCATGTGGTGGAGCGCTGCGCGGTCGGTGAAGGTACCGAAGCACTACTTGCGGTGACGGTCCCCGAAAAGCCTGGTACCTTTCTTGAATTTTGCCGTAGTCTGGGTGAGTCATCGGTGACTGAATTCAATTACCGTTTTGCCGGTAAAAGAAACGCGCATATATTTGTCGGCGTGCGTTTGCAAGAATCATCCAGGCATTTGCAGAAAAGGCTGATTGACGGCGGCTATGGCGTGAAAGACCTGTCCGACAACGAAGTTGCCAAGCTGCACATGCGTCACCTGGTGGGTGGCCGCCTGCCGTCCAGTGAACATGAAAGGATTTACCGCTTCGAGTTCCCGGAACGCCCGGGTGCCCTGCTTGAATTCCTGACAGTATTGGCTGGACGCTGGTCTATCAGCCTGTTCCACTACCGCAATCACGCCGCCGCCAATGCCCGGATTCTCGCTGGTTTCCTGGTACCACCAGAAGACGAGCAGGATTTTCACCAGTTTCTCGAAGAAACCGGCTACCGATTTACCGATGAAACACATAATGCAGCATGCAAAGAATTCCTGGCTGCCCCCCCAGCCATGCAACGTCAACCGTATGACGCTTAACTGGGACACACGTAGGGTGGGTAACTTGTTACCCACGGGGCATTCGTTACGCACCGGATATTCGTCACGCAAGGGATATTCGTTACACACAGGGTGTTCGTGGATGGCATGGGGTACTCGTGGGTAGCAAGCTACCCACCCTACGCACGCTTGCAGTATCATTTCTGTTGCTGCTCAACGCATGCACAACACTAACCCCAGCGCAGGGAAACGAGCCAATGAATGATAATCCGGGGTTACAGGGAACAAGCTGGTGGGTAGAAGACATCGCTGGCAAAGGCGTCATCGACATGTCACATACCACCATAGAATTCACCAAAGACGGCAAGCTGGCCGGTGATACAGGTTGTAACCGGTATTTCGGCAGTTACGAGCTCGTTGGCAAAACCATCAAGTTTGGACCCCTGGCGGGTACGCGCAAAGCATGTGCTGAGTCACTCATGAACCAGGAAATGGTCTTTTACCAGGCAATGGAAAAGGTCAGCCATTGGGAAATTGCCGAAACCGGCTTGTTGCATTTACGTGATGAGGAAGCAACAAGCCTGATAAGGGCGTCAAAAACAGACCAATAAAAAAGGCCGCTGAATGCAGCCTTTTTATCACGGTTTTACAAACCGGTTTCTTCTACCTCTTTATAACAATCGTGTGTAACATTCACGCACCTTACAGATTTGCGTTGTCCGTAGGGTGGGTAGCTTGCTACCCACGAGTATCCCATGCCATGGACAAGCACCCCGTGGGTAACAAGTTATCCACCCTACGAGTACCTCGTGCCGTCCGCGAATACCCCGTGCGTGACATTTACGCGCCAGACGGTTTATTCGATCTCGAAACCGTCTTCATCCAGTTTTCTGATTGGTATTCCAAGACCTTCCAGTTCCTCGCGGATGGTCGCTTCATCACCGACCACGACAATGGCCATATTTTCAGGCTGAATCAATTTGTTGGCAAGTGTGTTCAGCACCTCCCGGTCGGTTTCCTTGAGGATGTTGTTCTGTTGCGTACGGTAGTTTAATGGCAAATCGTAGCGCAGAATGTTGCCCAAAAGACCCAGTTTACGGCCCGGGGTTTCATACTGACGTGCATCACGCTGACCGATCGCCGAGCGCATGTAGTCATACTCTTCTTCGTTCATGCCATCGGCGGCGAAACTTTCCAGCTCATTGAGTACTTCGGTTACAGAGGCAGCGGTGGCATCCTTGTTCACTTCGGTTGAAACTCGGAAACTGCCAAATTCCTGACCACCGCTGAAACCACTGCTGGCACCGTAGGTATAACCCTTGTCTTCACGCAGGTTCAGGTTAATGCGGCTGTTGAAGGTGCCACCGAGATTGAAGTTCGCCAGGCCGGCTTTGTAATAGTCGCCCAGCGCGTCATATTTGATAGAAGGTTGTGCGGTGCGCAGACTCGACTGGGCAGCCCCGTCCATGTTCACCAGGAACAATGTGCGTCCTTTGATATCAGGCAAACCTTCGATAGGCATACGATAGGCTTCTGTAACTTGCAGCGCAGCAAAGCCCTCAAGCGCAGAGATAATGTCTGCTTGCGGCAGGCTGGCACTGACTGTGATACCGGTTAAATGGGCGGGAAAGTGGGCCGCGTAATATGCTTTCACATCTTCCAGCGTGACGGTTTCTACTGTGGAAGGCAGGCCATCTGCCGGGTAGGAAAGCGGATGCGTTGAACCATAAAGGACGGAGTTGATAGCGCGTCCCGCCAGGCCTTGCGGTGTCTTGCGGGAAGCTAACAATCCCTCGATGGTCTGGCTCTTGATTCGATTGAAATCCTCTTCCGTGAACGCCGGTTTGAGCATGCGCTCCATCATCAGGGACATGGCTTTATCCAGATGTTTGGTCAATGTGTTAACCGTCACCGAGGTTTGATAGTTACCCGAACCAACGCTGACACTGGCGCCTATACGTTCCAGTTCTTCGGCAAATTCAGCAGCGCTATGATCTAAAGTGGCTTCACGCATCAGGGCCGTCGTCAGGGCCGTCAAGCCGGCCTTGCCGGCAGGTTCGTCGCGCTGTCCCATCGCAAACGTGGCACGGATGGTGACGGTGGGTGTTTCTGAGTTAGGCACGGCTAATACACGTACATTGTTAGCCAGTAATGTGTCCCAAATGGTCGGCAATTCAACCGATGGATTGATACCTGGAACCGGGTGTTGGCTACGGTCAAAGCCGTCAGTAACAGGTCGTAATGCCAATTCGGCCCCTTCATCGCCAAAGCTTTCCGGAATGGCCCTTTGTGGTGCGACATAATCCTGCGGAGCAGCAGCCAGTTCCAGTTTGCCCGTGGGCACGATACTGAGTATCACGGATGGTTTGCCACCAATGTACTGTTTGAAGGTCCGCTGTACATCGGCAATTTCAACATTCAGGTAGCGCTGAATTTCTTCACCAATGCCCGCCGGGCTTCCGGTGTAAGTCTGAAAAGCCGCCAGTGTAGAAACTTTCCCGGAGACACTCTGCAGACCAAATACACGACCTGATTCATATTGCGCTTTAAATTTTTGCAGGTCATCGGCAGATATTTCCCGGTTAGCAAATTCTTCCAGGGTTTCACGTACGGCAACCTCCATCTCAGTCAGCGTTTCGCCAGAGGCTGGGTTCTGGATGACGATAAACATCATTTCACAGGCAAGTTCACGGCAGCTGTGATTAACACTGGCTTGCACGGCACGGCCGGTTTGCACCAGGCGCTGGTATAACAAGGAAGCCTGCCCCTGTCCCATGATTTTGGCGGCAGCATCCAATGCTGGTTCATCGGCGTGTCTGCCGAAGACGGTAGGAATAATCAATGCCAGTGCGGGTAAATGGACCTTGCTGTCTTCCAACGTGACATAACGGTTAGCATCCAGCTGTCCAGGCTGTTTGGACAGGTTTTCAACATCCGGTCCGGCAGGGATGGAGCCAAAATACTTGTTAACCAGTTCCAGAGTCACCATCGCGTCTATATCTCCGCCGATGGTCAGCGCAGCGTTGTTAGGACCATACCAACGCAGAAAGAAGCGTTTCAGATCACTGACATCAGCTCGATCGAGATCTTCCAGCCAGCCAATAGTTGGCCAATGGTAGGGGTGATCTTCTGGATATAAGGATTTGCTCAGGGTTTCAAAGGCAAGGCCATATGGTCGGTTGTCGTAGTTTTGCCCGCGCTCGTTTTTAACAGTTTCACGCTGGATTTCAAACTTTTCCTGCGTGACAGCTTCCAGTAAAAAACCCATGCGGTCGGCTTCCAGCCACAATGCGGTTTCCAACTGGTTAACGGGCAGTGTTTCGTAATAATTGGTGCGGTCTGAACTGGTCGACCCGTTGAGCGTACCACCGGCATTAGAAACAATCTTCAAGTGTTCTTCATCGGCTACATTTTCAGAGCCCTGGAACATCATGTGTTCGAAGAAATGGG
>CBDTVF010000244.1:0-5239 GCA_965363775.1 uncultured Gammaproteobacteria bacterium | reverse complement strand
TCTGACCCAGCCCGACAATTTGTAGCGTTTTCCGGATTTTTTCATATTTGAAATGTGTTTCGCCAATGGCAAAATGTTTCAGTGGCTCCATTAATGTCTGTTCTATGGTACGTCTTGGGCTCAGTGAAGCAGATGGTTCCTGAAAGATAAGCTGCATACTCTGGCGGGTCGCCATCAGTTGTTGCGAGTCCATTTGTGAGATATTTTTGCCTTTGAAAAGTACCTCACCTGAATCGGCTTCCAGCAGGTTCATGATGACGCGTGCCATGCTGCTTTTTCCCGCACCTGACGCACCTGTCAGGCCAAGTGTGTTGCCTGACCTGATGCTGAAACTAACCCGGTCTACCGCCACCTGTTTCTGATTGTGAAAGCTCAGGGAGAGGTTTCGGACCTCGAGCAGCGGTGGCTCCGCATGTTGTCTGAACCCTTTCACTACAACGGCCTGAAGCAGGCCACACCCACTTGATGATCAGAGTCAAATTCCGGAATCGAATGCCGGCACTGTGATTCAGTCCGGTTACATCTCGGAGCAAAGTGACATCCTGGTGGCAGATCAGTCGCTGTGGGTACCTGTCCGGGTATTGAGTTGATAGTGGGTGGTCGGGTCGGGCTGATTTGAGGAATGCATGACAACAGTCCTGCACTATAGGGGTGCCGTGCGTGGGAAAACAGGCTCTTGCAATCTGTTTTTTCCAACAACCGACCACAATACATGACCATCACATTGCGGCAACTTTGTTTTACCACTGCAAGATCATGGCTGATGAGTAATATGGCTGTTTTGTTTTGCTTCCGCAGTCGTTCAAGTTGCTGCAGGATCAATGCCCGGGTACTGCCATCCAGCGCCGTGGTTGGTTCATCTGCGATGATGACCGCAGGTTTACAGACCGTTGCCATGGCGATCATGGCCAGTTGACGCATACCACCGGAAATCTGATGTGGGTAGGCGGTGGCGATTTCCTCCGCCTGGCTAAAACCGACAGACTCCAGTGATTCCAGCATGGCTTCCCGGATCTGTCCTTTATTGCCACCAGTGTGGCGCCGGTAAACAGCACTGATTTGCTGACCCAGTGTGAACACCGGATCAAAAGCAGTACCGGGTTGTTGAAATATCATTGCGATATCCCGGCCAGCAACCTCGCGTCTTTGAACCGCATTCAATGCGGAGATATCTCTGCCGTTTAATTGAATACCGTCAGAGCTGATGTTGGCACCTGTCGTGGATAACAAACCCAGTATGGCCATACCTGTCATGGTTTTGCCACAGCCGGATTCTCCCACCAGACCGGTAGCCTCTCCCGCATTGATGCTGAAGTTTATACGGTCCACCACCTGTTGCCGGTCAGGCCCTTTTCCAAACCAGACACTGAGGTTTTTTACTCTGAGGGCAACTTTAATCATGTGATGACCCTGCGTGTGTCGAGTGCATCCTGGAGGGCGTCTGCGAGCAGGTTAAAACCCATCAACAAGATAAAAAGTGAAGTGCCTGCGGCAATGAAATTACCAAAATGACCGGCGAGCACTTCCTGGGAGCTTTCTGCCAGCATCAGTCCCCAGCTAACACCATCCTGAATACCCAGGCCCAGGAAACTCAAAATGACTTCGGTATTGATAGCAGCCACAAATACGATGGTCGACTGTACCAACAAAACATGAAAGGTGTTCGGCAAAACATGTCGAAACACGGTTGTCAGGCCAGGTAATCCGATGGCGCGTGCGGCATCGATGAATTCCCGCTGCTTTATCCGTATCACCTCACCACGGATGATGCGGGCAGTGGTGGTCCAGAAAGTAATTATCATGGCCAAATGCATGGCCCAGGTACTACCCTGCAGGGCAAATGCAACGGCTGCCGCAAACAGGTAAAAAGGAATTGAATCCAGCACGCCTTTGAGCCACAAAATCACCTCATCCAGCCAACTATCCCGGTACCAACCTGCCAGAGCACCCATGATTGTGCCTAGTACGGCGGAACAGATGGTTACAGTCAGACCTATTTCAAAGGCCGTCGCTGTGCCAAATAGTGTACGTTGTAATATGTCCTGACCAAGCCGGTTAGTGCCAAACCAGTGTGTGATACTGGCACTTTCCCAGCCGTTACCACTGACTACCGACCAGCCCTGGCCAAGCAGGCCGCTCCAGACCAATAGTGCGATAATCAAGAAAAAAATAACCACCACAAGCCCACTCATGCCATAGCGGTCAGTCTTAAGACGTTGCCAGGTGTCCCACATCATGGTTTTGAGACCCGCGGGTCTACAATGCTGTAAAGCATGTCATTGATCATCAATGCCAGCACAAATAGTATGCCCGTTAACCCCACTACAGCTTTCAATATCGGCTGATCACCACTGGTGATCGCGTTAAACGTCACCAGTCCTATACCGGGAATTCCAAAATAACTTTCCAGCAGCAGGCTGCCTGAAATCACCACAAATGGTATCGAAAACATGATACGTGTCAGCACCGGGATCAGACTGTTTTTAAGAACATGTTTGAACAATATTTCGGCAGGCGTCGCACCATATGCCTGCAGGGTGCGTATATGCTCCCGCTCTATCTCATCCACCATGATTGCGCGGTAGAACCTTGTGTTGTAACCCAGTGTTACCAGTACCAGGGCCATCGTCGGTACGGTGACATAATAGAGATAGGAACCCAGACCGCTAACCTGCCAACCACGTACAGGAAACAGATTGAGGCCGTAAGGGGTGCACAGAAGAATTTGCAAACCTATGATGATGACGAGGAAACTGATACTCATACCGACGACCGAGGCACTCATTATCAACTTGTCCAGCCATTTCCCGCGATACCATGCAGCCAGTAAACCGACTGCGAGGCCCAGTAGGTTACCGAGCACAAAACCGGGTAGGACCAGTGCCAGTGAAATGGGCAGGGTGCGAATCAGGATTGTTGAAACAGGCTCACCATTGGAGTCTGACAGTCCCAGGTCCAGCGTGACCAGTTCTTTCAGATATGAACCGTAGCGGAGCAGGAAAGGCTGGTCGTAACCCAAAGCATGCCGGACTTCAGTGATCTGCTCTGATGTGGGATGTTTGCCCAGAAGCTCATATGTTTTGTCAGGTCCAAAATAGACCATCAGCAAAAAACTGATAAATGTCACACCCAGTATCAGCAAAACGCCATTCAACAGTCTGCGGCTTATGTAGCGGACATTCATTGTGTATTGCTTGCTGTATCCACCAGGTCAACGAAACGCATGAAATGACCACCGAGAAATGAGCGGTCCGGTTTCATGATGATATTTTTATCCCACAAAAACAGCAGGGTTCTTGAGATACCGGTGATACTCGCACAGTCATCCATTAGCAACTGGTTCATTTGCCGGTAAATCGCGGTGCGCTCGGGTGATTCACTCATGATAACGCTGGCCTCGTACAACCGGTTGTATTGCGGATTATTATAATTGGCAGAATTGGTACCGGGAGCAGCATTGGGTCCATAGTACAACTGCATGAGGTTTTCCGCATCGGGATAATCCATTGTCCAACTGCTATTGATCAGGGCTATCTTTCCCTGTGAGTATGCTCGTTGGTAATCACCATAAGTAGCGAATTTCATTGGCCGAATCTTGTTTGCAGGGTAACCGGCGTCCACCATAAAATTACGGAACTGTTCGAAGGACTGCCATTCAGTTACGCTGTAGGGAAAGCCGTATTCGAGTGTTGGTAATGAGTCATTATCCCAATCATTTGCCTGCAGCAGTGCCTTCGCACCCTGCAGGTCACGCTGGATATAACTTTGATCTCCGTCGGCATCGAATTCCGGTACAGAAGGCGGAATAGCTCCTGGAAATACCCTGCCGATATTGTAAAAGAATGTTTCGTTGCTTTTTTTCCAGTCGTAGGCCTTGACCATGGCACAGCGTAGCGCATGATTCCGGCGGTTCTGCTCAGCATCCGGGTGATAACCAATGCGCTCGTCGGCCATATTGAAATTGGTGTACACAAAACCGGTTTCCGGTGATGCTTCGAAATGATACAGATCTTCGTATTGCGGATGGAGTGCCGGCGGATCGCGCTGGCTTAGAATACTGTCGAACTGGCTAACCGGAACCTTGATGAAATCCACCTCACCCGCAGAGAAAGTATTCCAGCGGGCCGCGCCTTCCTTGATGAATTCAATTACCAGTTGATCAACAAGCGGGGGTATTTGGCCTTGCAGGGTTTGCAGGTCGGAATTCATGGTAGTCGCAGGGTCAAAGCCTTCGTCCGCAAGGTCTATAGGTTCCTGGCGGAAATTCGGGTTCTTTTCCATCAATGCACGAACACTATCCTTGCTGATCAGTTTAAATGGACCGGATCCCACTGGATGGCTGGCAAACATCCGCCCATACTTTTCTACGGCTTCCCTGGGTACGATCGCTGAATAGCCCTGAGTCAGTGTATGCACTAATTGCGGAAACGGCCGTGTCAATGCAATTTGCAATGTATAGTCATCCAGAGCACGCAGGCCGGTGACGTCAGCATCATAGTCAGAGCCCTCTTTCTTCCACTCAACCAGTCCTTCAATCTTGTTTTGCCACAACCATGCTCCCTGGGCGCGCGTATTGGGATCAAAATGACGTTTGATGGAATAAATGAAATCCTGCGCCTTTACTTCCCGGCCAACAGCACCTTTAAATGCCTGATCGTTAATGAAATGAACACCTTTCTTGATCCGGATGATAATACGCAGACCATCTTCTGAAACCTCCGGCATGGATGCCGCCAGGTTTGGCTGCAGACGATAGGGGCGTGCCAGGTATTTGTATCGGTAAAGCGTGTCGTAGAGATTGACGACAAGAAAGTTGGCATATATAGATGCCGCTTGCGCGGGGTCAAGCGAACCCGGCGCGCCATCCATCGCGTGTCTGTAAACCTTGACTGGCCCGTCGTTATTGGTCTCTGGCGCTTGCCCACAACCACCCAACAACAGTAATGCCAGTAGAATTATCATTTGGAGGTTTTTAAGCATTCTGCCCCAACGGATGCTCACTCATAATCGAAACATCAGAAACCGAAGCTTATCCCAGTGAGGCACGACGCGCCAATACGAACTTGAGTTTATCAACCGGATTTGACCGGTTTCGTGGGGTACGAAAATATTTTGCACAGCTAAATCCCAAAAACGTTGTACACATTAGTAGTGTGCGTGGTGGTGCGGGGTAGCAGTATTCAGGACACGCTCGAGCCGTCCATGGGCGCTCGGTAATTTGTTCCCGACAAATTACGGT
>CBDTVF010000243.1:0-5306 GCA_965363775.1 uncultured Gammaproteobacteria bacterium | reverse complement strand
GCCGAATGGTGACAGCCAAGGCCTACCATCACTTCGGACTGGATAAGCCAGGTGCTGGCAAAGACAATGGTAGCGCTGAGTTTTTTTCAGGCAAGTAGCCCCATTTTGACTTTTTTAACGTATTTACCAATATTCTCGGTAAATTATTCGTATTTTGAGAACCAAATATGAATCCTTTTGTCTGGAAAGTAAGAGTTTACTGGGAGGATACCGATGCCGGCGGTGTGGTTTACCACTCGCAGTATCTGAATTTCTTCGAACGGGCCCGCACCGAGTGGCTACGGGAAAAAGGCGTACACCAGGCGAAACTGGCGGCGGAAGACAATGTCCTTTTCGCCATACGCCACATGGATATTGATTTTATACAGGCCGCGCGTCTGGATGATGAACTGGACGTTACAGTACACACGGTAGATGCGCGCGGCGTGAGAATGACTTTTAGCCAGGATATGAAGCGTTGCTCCGACCAGCAACTGGTAGCAACGGCTAAATTGACAGCTGTTTGTCTGCGAGCAGACAACTTCAAACCAACCCGCATGCCCAAATGGATCAGGGCGGAGATCAAAGGACCTAACAATGCAAAATGACTTACAAATCTGGCAGCTGGTACTTCAAGCCAGCTGGATGGTGAAAATGGTGATGCTGATACTGCTGGCAGCATCGGTTTCATCCTGGATGATAATTTTCCGCAAACGGATGGCACTGGCCGCGGCGGAAAAAGGCGCCAATGCGTTTGAAGAAAAGTTCTGGTCGGGCACTGATCTGACCCAATTGTATGAAACCTGTAGCCGGAACAACTCAGGTGAAGGACTGGAACAGATATTTGAGTCCGGGTTCAAGGAGTTTTCACGCATGCGTGAACAGGGACGCATGACACCGGGCGTGCTGGTTGAGGCTGCTCAACGTGGTATGCGTATCGCCCTGGTCAGGGAAACCGACCATCTCGAAAACCATCTCAGTTACCTGGCAACGGTGGGTTCAACCAGCCCGTATATTGGTCTGTTTGGAACCGTTTGGGGCATCATGACATCGTTTCACCAACTGGCGAATGTCAACCAGGCCACCATAGCAATGGTTGCCCCGGGTATTTCTGAAGCTCTGATCGCCACCGCAATGGGCTTGTTCGCGGCCATACCGGCTGTTATCGCCTACAACCGTTACTCGAACCAGGTGGAACGTCTCGAGACCCGTTATGACAATTTCACTGAAGAATTCTCAAGCATATTGCAGCGCCAGGCTCACGCGCTGGTGAATGACTAGGGGTTAACGACGGTATGCAGACCAAACGTATCAAACGCCGGCCGATGTCTGAGATTAACGTGGTTCCATATATTGATGTCATGTTGGTTTTGCTCGTCATTTTTATGATTACTGCGCCCTTGTTGAATCTCGGTGTTGAAGTCGATCTGCCAAAAGCTGATGCCGAGCCATTGGACGGCCAGCAGAACGTAGAGCCGATGGTGGTCACCGTACTGAAGAATGGTGATCTTTATCTGAATGCAGGTGGTGAGGTCGATGGTGTCACCAGCGGTCTTATCGATGCCGAATCGTTGGTCATAACGGTATCAGCGATTGTACGCCGCAACCCGGAGATCCAGGTGCTGGTGGGTGGTGATGAAGCTGTGGGTTATGGACATATATATGAAGCCATGGTGTTGTTGCAAAAAGCCGGTGTGTCAAAAGTGGGTCTGATGAGTGACCCGCTTGATTCCATCGAGGATCAGAGCGGAGGCTGATCGCAGCATGTACGAATTTTGGGCACAAACCAAAGCATTTGTACTGGCTGTTGCCGTTCATGCATTAATGGCAGCAATCGTCGTGCTGGGTACGATGAACTGGAAACCGTTCAAGCCACCCGTGTTGACCGGTATGACGATCGAAGCCGTGATGGTGGATACCGGTATTATCAAACAGCGTCGTGAAGAGGCCAAGCAGGAAGCGGAGAAGGCGGTCGCGCAAAAAACTGAAAAGGATCGCAGGGAAAGAGAACTCAAGGCCCGTAATGAACGTCTGGAACGCGAAAGGCAGGAAGCGGAAGCGGCTGAAATAAAACGTCTGAAACAACAGGTCGCAAATAGACGGGAAGAAGATTTAAGGTTGCAGAGACTTCGTGAAAAACAGGACAGAGACCGTAAGGAACTCCTGAAAAAACAAAAGAATGAATTGGCAGATATCCGCAGACAGCGTGATGAAGCAACCCGTCAGCGGATCATTGAAGAAGAGCGGCTTAAACAACTGGATGCACGCAGAGATGCCGAAGCAGATGCCCAGCAGCAGGCAAGAGCGGAAGCTGATATGCAGCAGCAGATGGCGCAGGAGCAGGCAGAATTCAGGGCTGGCCAGGTTGCGACCCTGGGTGACAAGTATTACGCGGCTATCCAGTCGCAGGTTACCAATAACTGGTTCCGTCCACCCACTGCGCGTTCGGGATTGAGATGCAGATTAAAAATTGTGCAAATACCGGGTGGTGAAGTGATTTCGGCGGCCATTGCCGGTACCTGTAATGCCGACGAAGCCACCCGCCGCTCTTTGGTTGCTGCTGTTGAACGCGCCGGTTCCTTGCCTTATCGCAGTTTTGAAGATGTGTTTGAACGTGAGATTGATTTTTTATTTAGATATGATGAGAACTGACAAAATTAATGATGACTAAAACTATGCAAAAAATAATTTACGCCCTGTTATTTCTGCTTGTTTCGCAGCTTGCTCATGCCAAGCTTGAAATTGAGATCATCCAGGGTAACGCCAGTGCATTGCCTGTCGCCGTCATACCCATGCAATGGCGTTCTGCAGACCCCCGGCCACAGACCGGCGTGGCAGAGGTCATCTCATCAGATTTGTACCGCTCTGGTTTGTTCGACCCACTCGAGGAGCAGGACATGGTTGACCGTCCTGTCGATGAGGAATCCATCCGTTATGGTACCTGGCGTTTGTTGAAAGTCGATTACGTTGTCATTGGGCACATCAATGATGCACCGGGTGGTAATGGATATGACATTGTTTACCAGTTATTTGATGTACATACACAGGAAAGACTGCTGTCCCAGATTACCACCGTGGGTTTTGGTGACCTGCGCTTTGGTTCGCACCGGGTAGCGGATGCCATCTATGAAAAACTGACCGGCGTGCCGGGCGCTTTCTCAACTCGTATCGCTTATATATCTGCAACCGGCCTTGGCAATGATCAAAATTACCAGTTGTACGTGGCAGATGCGGACGGGTTCAACCCGCAGGCTGTCGTGGGCTCACCGGAACCCTTGTTATCGCCCAGTTGGTCACCCGATGGCGAACGTCTGGCCTATGTTTCTTTTGAAAAGGGCAATTCGGCCATTTATGTGCAAAGTGTATCCACCGGTCAACGCGAACTGGTATCGAGCGGCAAAGGCATTAATGGTGCACCGGCATTCTCTCCCGATGGGCGCTCCATGGCCATGACGCTTTCCTATTCCGGCAACCCGGAAATCTATGTGCGGGATCTGGCCACGGGACAAAAACGCCAGTTAACGGACCACTGGGCCATCGATACAGAAGCAGTCTGGTCACCTGATAGCAAATGGGTGTATTTCACCTCGGATCGTGGTGGCAAACCACAGATCTATCGTGTTTCAGCAGCGGGTGGAAAGGCAAGCCGTATCACCCGTGAAGGTGACTATAATGCGCGTGCGAGTATTTCTCCCAACGGAACCCGGATTGCTGTGGCA
Source organism: uncultured Gammaproteobacteria bacterium (assembly GCA_965363775.1). Lineage (GTDB taxonomy): Bacteria > Pseudomonadota > Gammaproteobacteria > Xanthomonadales > SZUA-36 > SZUA-36. The sequence goes on along the minus strand of CBDTVF010000243.1, from coordinate 1,608 downwards.
CATGGGCGGGGAAACGAGTATCGTATAGCTGTACTTGATACGAATACTGGGCGTATGCGTATCCTGACACCGGGTGTACTTGATGAATCACCCAGTTTTGCACCAAATGGCAGTATGATTCTTTATGCTACCCGTGAGGGCCCCCGGGGAGTGCTTTCCGCGGTATCTGTTGACGGGAACGTACGCCAAAGATTGATATTAACCGAAGGTGACGTAAGAGAACCCGCGTGGTCTCCCGTTATCAGGTAAACTTGGCACTGAATCCGTTTTAAACTATTTATCAAATAATTCCTGGAGGAAAAAATGAATACTACGTGGCGCATTTTACTTGCACTTGTTATCGCGTTGGCGATCTCGGCTTGTAAAACAACAGAACCAGAAACCGACACCACTGCAACCGATACAACCGAAACCGCGCCAGTAGTTGAAGAAGCTACCACAGCGGCTGCACCCAACCCTCGTGATTACACGGATGCCAGGAATTTTGACAACAGCGAAAGCCTGCTGTCTAAACGGGTTATCTATTTTGATTTCGATAAGTCTGAAGTCAGGTCGGAATACCGTGCCATTGTTGCCGCGCACGCATCCTATGTGGCCTCCCACGGTAGTGCACGTGTGACCCTGGAAGGTCATGCAGACGAGCGTGGAACACGTGAATATAACCTCGGTCTTGGCGAGCGTCGTGGTAATGCTATTTCAGGTCTGCTTTCCGCAGCCGGTGCCATGGGTCGTCAGCTGGATACAGTCAGCTACGGTGAAGAGCGCCCCGTTTGCCGGGTAAGCGATGATAGCTGCTGGTCGCAGAATCGTCGTGTGGAGATCGTTTACACCGCGAGATGATGATGCGAGTTCAAGTATTAGCAAAAGGTTTGATGGCCAGCTTCGTGCTGGCCATCTTCGTTTCAACTCCAAGCGTTGCGCAGATGGACGACAGACAGGCAATGGTGGATCTGGTCATACAGATTCAGCAGTTGCAGGATGAGGTCCGGATGTTGAGAGGCATGCTGGAAGACCAGACTTTGGAACTGGAAAACCTGAGCAACCGGCAAAGGGACCAATACCTGGATCTTGACCAGCGAATTACCGATGTGCGTGGTAACCCGCAAGGTCCACTGGTAACCACAGGGGGCAGGGCATCGGTGACAACGGCTGGAGCCGGTAATACGTATGGACAGGGCAGACCGGCCGTGCGTGAAGATGTGCCCGATGTGAGGGGCGCGTTGGATACACCATCCTCGGTCACAGGGATTGCAGCGCCCGACACAAAGGCGCGTGAGATTGCCCAATCACCCGAAGCTGAAAAAGAGGCCTATGATCTGGCGTTCCAGTCATTGAAAGACCTGAAATATGCCGATTCGGCAGAACAATTCCAGTCTTTCCTCGGCGGATATCCGAACAGTGATTACGCGGACAATGCCCAGTACTGGCTAGGTGAATCCTATTACGTCACCCGCAATTACGATATCGCACTGGAGGCATTCCAGGGTTTGTTAAGCAACTATCCGGACAGTCCTAAAGTCGCCGACGGCTTGCTGAAAATTGGCTACACCCATTACGAGTTAAAACAATGGGACCAGGCACGCGCCGCATTGGTCCAGGTACAGGAAC
>CBDTVF010000242.1:0-5326 GCA_965363775.1 uncultured Gammaproteobacteria bacterium | reverse complement strand
CGCTATGAAAACCAGCAGGGTGATCCAGGTCGCAAAAATAAACCAGTCGGCAAAGGATATTTCCGGCATCTGCGGAAATATGATATTCGCGATTCGCGCAAACGACAGGTTAGGTGGTGTTCCAACCAGTGTGGCTATCCCGCCGATAGACGCCGCGTAGGCAATACCAAGCAGTAAACCAATCGAATACGTGCCCAATTTGGCCTTGCCCAGGATTTCTTCAAGTTTGTATATGATCGACAAGGCGATGGGGATCATCATCATGGTGGTCGCCGTGTTCGACATCCACATTGACAGGAAGGCAGTGGCAACCATGAAGCCCATCAAAATCCTGCCGGGACTGATGCCAAAGAACATCAGGACCTTGATTGCAATACGTCGGTGTAAGTCCCAACGCTCCATGGCCAGGGCCATTAAGAACCCACCTATAAATAGAAATATCAGATGGTTGAAGTACATTGTCGAGATGGTTTTTCCATCTACAACACCTAGTGCGGGGAATAGAACAACGGGGAGCAAAGCAGTTGCTGCGAGTGGTATCGCCTCGGTGATCCACCAGATCGCCATCAATACCGCGATGGCCATTGTATAAGCGATTTTGGGATTTTCGGGTGCAAAATCGCCAAACAGAATAATTGACAAACTTATCAGTGGCGCGATGATCAGCGCCGCCAGCTTGATCCTTGAGTTTCCGTTTTTCTTACGCATCAATTCTCTGCTTGTTCTTAGGCATGCCAGGGGAATGACTTGTCATCCACTTTAGCAGTAAGTTAGGTGTCACGAAATCAGAATAAACAAAATAGCCATGATCATTTGTCTGTTGCCCATAAACGGCAGTTAAAGGTTGTCAATCATTGTATGGAGGAAGTGACATTGCTCACTACCTGCGGTGGCCTGTCATAGATTTCGCAAGACCCTGCCAGGCAGGTTGAATTCTGCCCGGCATGTATGCACCTGGTCACTTCATCGTAGAATCAAGTGCTTTGGTCGTATGGGCCCAAAACCATCTCAAATAAGGACTAATATTCAGGATGCACGGTCAGCCGATTGATCACTCTGTTGGTCATGAGGTGTGTAAATGAGTCAAGTAAAGATAAGCCTTCCAGAATACAGAAACTCTGAAGCCTGTGAGCAAGACGCCAAACCCGTCGACGCCTCGAGCGACCAAAGCGCTGCTATCAAACTGCGCATCATACAGGATGGAATGGTTTACCGGAGCAAGGCAGAAATGGACCGCCTGGTGACTTTGGGTCATTGGCATCACCGTCGTCAGCGAAGGCGGGAACGGTAAGAATTCGGCATATATAAATTGCCCATGTCCTCCTTTGAAGCATTAAATATTCCGTTGAACTCTCAGGCAACAAAAGAATCTTGATATATATCAGCTGGATTTGATATTAATTGGTGTATATTAGAAATTCTTAATGGTGTTGCTGAATAACCCTTCTGTCCCCCTGGTTTTTACTGGTTCAGATTCTGAAACGGCAATCGACCTTTTTTACGGAGTATGACTCATGAAAACCCTGATTTCGCTGTCACTGTTGATGACAGCCGTTTTATTTACCGCCACTGTCGTGGCCAAGGACCCGGTCTACAAACCTTTTGTAGTTGCATCTGTTGAAGCGGGAACCCTGCTTGATACAACCGAGGCAACGGTTGCCACGCTGAAAAATGCAGGTTTTGAAGTAGTGGGCCAGTATTCACCGGTCGATGGTACCAATGTCATTGTAGTGACAAACGATGAATTAAAGAAAGTTGCTGCGATGACGGACCGCGGCGGTTATGCCGCCGGCCAGCGTGTCAGTATTTCTGAAGCCGATGGTAATATTGAGGTCTCTTACGTTAATCCAGTTTATATCCAGTATGGCTACCGTTTGGGCGGCGATATGCAAGCCGTTGCAGATGTCCTGTCTGAGAGTCTGGGCGCTGTCCGTTTTTGCGGGGGCGGGAATAAAAAGACCACTGCCAAGAAGCTTGGCAAATATCACTACACTTTGGGTATGCAGTACTTTGATGATCCTTCAGAGTTGGGCTCCTTTGACTCTTATGAGGCGGCCATTGCAGCGGTGGAGAACGGCCTGGCCAAGTCTGGTGATGCCTTAACCCAGGTTTACCGTATCGATATACCTGGAAAGCAGCAGACTGTATTCGGTGTTGGTATGAAGATGACCAATGAGGATGAAGAAGACATAGACTCTGAGTTTCAGATGAGCATAGTTGATTTCGAAGGCTGCAAAAAACGTGCGTATTTCCCTTATGAGGTACTGGTTGACGGCAAAAATGTCGAGGCATTACATATGCGTTTCCGTATGGCCATGCATTTCCCCAATCTGAGCATGATGGGCAAGCATGGGTTTACCAAGCTGATGTCGGCCCCGGGTTCGATTGAAGATGCGCTCGAAGCAATGGTAAATACGAAATAGATTTTTACTTGATGGGCCGGGTAGTCTATCCGGCCCTGACGGGTTCAGAGTTGATATTCATGCGCACCGTTCGTGTCCAGTGCAGTAGTCATTCATAACCACCTCAATAAATGTAGCTCGCCGTACCCCAATAATTGAAAGTCGCCGGTTTCCATCCTGGCAGGTACATGGTTCGCATATCTGTGGATTTGAAACCGGACTGTTCAAGTATCACGGGGATGGACCGGTTGAGATTGCAGCCACCGGCCAACTTTTTCCAGATCGGATTGAGTCTGTTCTGCCAGCGTCGAATATTCTCGTCAGGTGCTGTGCCATGTTCGCAAAAAATCAGTTTTCCACTGGGTTTCAAAACCCGTCTGACCTCATCAAGGGCCCTATGAATATCGGGAATAGTGCACATGGTGAAGGTCATCAAAACGGTGTCAGCACTGTTGTTTTCCAACGGAATAGACTCGGCACCGGACTGAATGAATTCAGCATCCAGATGATGTTCGGCAGCATTTTCCTGGGCGATGGACCACATTTCTGAAGACGGATCCAGACCCCAGAGGTGTTCAACTCTTTGTGCATCATAAAAGGGGATATTGAGCCCGGATCCAATGCCAATTTCCAGTACCCTTCCCATGGCCAATGGAACCACTTTCTCACGTTGCCGCATGGTGGGTACCTGGCCGCAGGTAAAATGCACCAGTTTGGGTAGCAAATATTTGTCGTAAATTCCCATAATCGCTCGTAACGAGTTACGCACCCAACGTAACGCGTCTGAACAGTGCACGGCTTATGAAACGGGCTTTATTGCCAAATGAAAATCGTTCCAGGTTCGTTTTCACAATGCCTTTGGTGAAACGGGTTCGTTTGGAATAGTCGATTCTTACATCTACGATCACCGGTTTGTTCTTAGCGGCATGAGCAAGGGCTTCGCGAATTCCCTCTTCACAAGTCGCATCATCATTAATGCTGATAAATTCACAGCCCGTGGCATCGGCGATTCCCTTGAATTTTACTTCATGCAAAACCGTGCAGGTTTTACGGTTATAAGGAATCTCCTGGGCCTGGGAGATCTGTGATAATTCGCCATCGTTAAAGATGAAATAGACGCCGCCAGTCCCAAGTAAGGAAGCGGTCAGTGTCTCCATACAGGTCATCAAGAACGCACCATCGCCAATAATGCCAACCACCTGTTTATCAGGATTGACCAGTTTGGCGGCAGTCACCGCGGGTGTGCAATATCCCATGCAATTGAAATCAGTCGGGGAGATGAAGCCCCGCGGGCTATGAATGGGCATCAGTTCGGCAGTCAGGAAGGTGTGATTTCCATCATCAGCCACGACGATGGCATCATCATCCAACTGTTTACGCAGTTCGACAAAAAAACGGGCCGGATTAACCCGGTCCTTGCTGTCATGTTTGAACCACTCCTCGAAATACGCGGCTTTGTCGTCTTTGATGGCGGTTTTTATCAAGCTGTCGTCAGCCTTGGGTTCGCCGAGTGCCCGCAGTGATTTGAGGAGTGCCGCCAATATCACCCTGGCGTCCCCCTCAATTGTGAGAACGGCAGGGTAGTTGGCAGAGAATACTTTTTTATTGATATCGATATGAATCAGGTTTTCAGGCGGATTAACGCCATAACTACCGGTGGCAATTTCGCTGAAACGGGTTCCGACCGCGAGCATACAGTCGCACGATTTGAATGCATTCTCAGATGCCGGTACTGAAGCTTTTCCAAAACTCATGCCTGTGTGCAAAGGATTGTTGGCAGGGAAAGCACTCAGACCCTGTAGTGTAGTTGATACCGGTGCATTCAGGAATTCTGCAATTCCGATTGACTCCTCACTGGCATCAACTGCTCCCCAGCCCAAAAACAGACCGGGATGGCTGGCTTTATAGAGTATTTCTGCAGCTTGTTGAATGGTATTTTGATCAATCTCTTCTGCCTGTTTTTGAGCAATATATGTCTGGGTTTCTGAAACTTCTCCCGGGAACAATTGCAAATTGACCGGTACCTCTACAAAAACCGGGCCTGGTTCGCCATCGCAGGCAATCTGATAAGCCTCGTAAATGGCGGGGATAATCTGCTTGTGCGTTTCGACCTTAAAGGTCTTCTTGGTAATAGGGGCGAGCAATGCATGCTGGTCAATATCATGTAATTGGTAGGTTTTGTCACTGTCGGTGCGTATTCCACCTGAAATAACCAGCATCGGGATGCCATCCAGAAATGCTTCACCGATACCGCTTGCGGCGTGGGTTACACCGGCAGCGGGGACGATAAGCAAGGTGCCAATATTCTTGGATGTGCGGCTTATCGCATCAGCCATAAAAGCAGCACCGCCTTCATGGGTAACGAGGATCGGTTGGATCGATTCGGACTTGTTCAGTTCGTCATAAATTTCCGTATTGTGAACACCGGGTATACCAAAAGTATGTCTGACGCCGATCTGCTCAAGTGCGTAACGGACCAACCATGCGCCGGACTTTTTCATTGATGACCTCTGAGTTTTGTCATAAGTGGGTGAATGCTTTATGGGGTCAATGGCTGATTAGTGATGGAGCGCGTGGCCATGCGGGCATTCAAAATGCAATTGGAAATAAAAGTACCTTCAAGGGATTTCAATCCGCTGATGCCGCCGCCGCCAAAACCTGCTGCCTCACCAGCAGCATATAGGCCGGGTATCGGTTCGCCATAACAGGAAAGTACGCGGCTTTCCAGATCTGTCTGAATACCACCCATGCTTTTACGGCTAACAATAAACTCCCGGAATGCGACGAGGGGCATGGATTTCTTGTTAAGAATTTTCTCAAACTTGCAGGTCCGGGAGCGGTCTCCACGCCAGTGTCTTACCTGCGCTATCCGTCTTAGCTGATCATCATTGTGGAATTCCCTGCCAAGATCAATCTGTTCGTCA
>CBDTVF010000241.1:0-5378 GCA_965363775.1 uncultured Gammaproteobacteria bacterium | reverse complement strand
AGCAGCGCGGTGAACATTTCGAATGACTCGCGCTTGTATTCCTGCATTGGCTGCTTCTGTGCATAACCACGCAGATGAATACCCTGGCGTAGGTAATCCATGTTACCCAGGTGGTCTTTCCACTGTTGATCCAGCACATTCAGCATCAGTGCTTTCTCAAAATGACGCATGACGTCAGCACCGGTTTCTTCTTCCTTGGCATCAAAATGTTCTGTGACTGATTTTGATATCTGCTCATTGACATCCGCTTCAGTCAACTGCTCATCTGCTTCCAGCCAGTCATGAATCGGTACCTTGATACCAAACTCACCATCCAGTGCCTTTTCCAGACCCGGAACATCCCATTGCTCATCAATACTACCCTCGGGCATATATCGATCCACAATGTTGCTAAATACGTTGTATCTGAACTCCATAATGGCATCTTTGACATCTTCATCAGCCATCAGGTCATTGCGTTGACCATACACAACCTTACGCTGATCATTGGCAACGTCATCGTATTCCAGCAGGTGTTTACGTATATCAAAGTTATGTGCTTCAACCTTACGCTGTGCATTTTCAATCGCACGGTTCAGCATGCCGGCTTCAATGGCCTCATCTTCTTTCATACCAAAGCGCTGCATCATTGACGACATACGGTCGGAGGCAAAGATACGCATCAGGTTGTCTTCAAGAGACAGGTAAAAACGCGAAGAACCCGGATCACCCTGACGGCCTGAACGACCACGTAACTGGTTATCAATACGACGGGATTCGTGACGTTCGGTACCGATAATGTGCAAACCACCGGCTTTAAGCACATCATTGTGTTTTACCTGCCACTTCTCACGCAGTTCAGCTATTTCCTCTTTACTCGTATCCTCGCCAAGTTCTGCAACTTCAGCATCAAAACTGCCACCCAGCACGATATCAGTACCACGACCAGCCATATTGGTCGCAATAGTGACCGCTGAAGTCCGTCCGGCTTGTGCCACGATGATTGCCTCACGCTCATGCTGCTTGGCGTTGAGCACTTCGTGTTTGACTTTATAATTTTTCAGCAATTTAGAAATGTGCTCAGAAGTCTCAATCGACGTTGTACCCACCAACACCGGTTGTCCTCGTTTTTCACAATCCTTGATATCATCAACAATGGCTTCAAACTTGGCATCCGTCTTTAAAAACACCAGGTCGTCATTGTCCACCCTGATCATCGGGCTTGCCGTGGGGATAACCACCACTTCCAAGCCATAAATGGACTGAAATTCATAAGCTTCCGTATCGGCCGTACCGGTCATGCCTGACAATTTCTTGTATAGACGGAAATAGTTCTGGAAGGTAATCGAAGCCAGTGTCTGGTTTTCACGCTGAATCGGCACACCTTCTTTGGCTTCTACCGCCTGGTGTAATCCATCTGACCAGCGCCGACCGGCCAGTGTGCGCCCGGTAAACTCATCGACAATAACAATCTCATTGTCCTTGATGATGTAATCCACGTCTTTATGGAACAGGTGTTGGGCCCGCAGACCAGCATTCAGATGGTGAACCAGGTTCAGGTTCTGAGCGTTATAAAGGCTGTCATCAGCGGTCAGTAAACCCGCACTGACCAAAAGTTTCTCAACCTTGGCCATACCGTCTTCGGTCAGGTAAACCTGCTTCTGTTTCTCATCGATGGTGAAGTCACCTTCCGGTACCACTTCTGAACCCTCTTCCGGGGTCTCAGCAAAATCCATGTTGGGGATCAATTTATTGATCTGCATATAAAGCTGAGGTGTTTCTTCAGCAGGACCAGAGATGATCAATGGCGTACGGGCTTCATCGATCAGGATGGAATCCACCTCATCGACGATGGCAAAAGAGTGATCACGCTGGACTTTCTGGTCCAGTGTGAACGCCATATTATCGCGCAGATAGTCAAATCCCAGTTCATTGTTAGTGGCATAGACCACTTCACAGGCATACGCCGCGCGCTTGGCGTCGTGCGTCATACCGGGAACCACCACACCCACTTCCATATCCAATGCGTGATAAATCGGTCTCATCCAGGCAGCATCACGGGCAGCCAGGTAATCATTGACCGTCACGACATGAACGCTATTTCCACTCAGGGCATTCAGGTAGCAAGACAATGTCGACATCAGCGTCTTACCTTCACCGGTTTTCATTTCCGAGATCAGGCCTTCGTGCAAGACGATGCCGCCGATCAGCTGGACATCATAATGCCGCAGACCCAGTGTTCTTACACTGGCTTCCCGGACGGTTGCGAATGCTTCAGGTAACAAGTCCTTAAACGTTTCACCATCGGTAAAACGTTGACGTAGTTTGGCCGTCTGCGCCTTGAGATCTTCATCGGACAGCGCCTTTATGGTGTCTTCCAACGCATTGACCTGGTCAACGGTCTTAGCCATTTTCTTTACATTGCGTTCATTTCGGCTGCCAAATAATTTGGTAAACAGTGCGTTCAACATGTGGTTTTAGCTTTTCCGGGTTGTTTTTGAGTGATGTAATGCCCCGCGAATCTAATGGGGGCGTTTACTCGATGATACAAGTGCTTTTGAGCCAAATTTTGCATCAACGTGGGGTATTCGTCTAACGCATTTGTTTGACGAACTTATACGGGTTGACATGCTTACCCTTATGTAACACTTCAAAATGCACATGGGGTGAAGAAGCCCTGCCTGTTTCACCCATTTTGGCAATGGTTTGTCCGGCAGTAATGCCGTCTCCAACTTTGACCAACAATTCATCATTGTGGGCATAACGCGTGACATATCCGTTGCCGTGGTCTATTTCCAGCATCTTGCCGTAACCCTGCCTGGAACCGGACCAGATCACGACACCACTGGCAACACCCAGTATTTCGCTGCCTTTAATACCGGCAAAATCCAGACCTTGATGCCGGGCTCTTTTTCCGGTGAAAGGATCGTTGCGTTCACCAAAACCTGAAGATATCCAGCCCGAACTGACGGGCCAACCTGCCGGCGTTCTCTCACTCTCCAGGTTCCTGTCCAGTAGTAACAACTGCAGGGCATCAAGACGTGCATATTGACTGTTCAGAATCTCTGACAATCGGGAGATAGACCCGCCCAGGCCCATTACACTCGACTGACTGTCACCGATGAATATTTCGGGCCCACCTACAGGTGGTGGTTGGTTAAAATTAAACTCTTCCGGATCCAATTTACCCAGTTGGACAAGACGCTCACCCAGGGCATCTAGCCGGGTAGAAGCCGCCTGCAATTCAGCCAGCCTTGCAGCCAGTGCATTGACGTTTGATTCCTGCTCGCGAGCCAGCTGATCCAGCATATCCTGCTGCTGCAGAATTTCCAGTTTCATTTCTGCCATCGTCTGTTGCATCACAACGGGTGTGGGTGAACTCATACGTCCGATAACGAACATGGACAGCGCCAGCATTAAAAAGAGCATCATTACCACGCGCCGACCTTGCTCACCTTGCAATGTCTGCATATAGTTCTTGCTGCTAGCAAGTATTGAGGATAGCTTAGTATTCATAATGTCTGACTCTTCAAGAAAACCTGGCAGCAAAGCCAAAAGTGTTCAATCGCTGATGCAAAATCGCAATCCCGGTCTTGGACAACTGCTTGCCCATGCCCGGATATTGAACCGGCTCGACCACATACTGACGTCCATCCTTGACCCCGCTTTGTCGCCCCATTGCCAGGTTGCTGAATATCGTAATCACTGTCTTATCCTGGTCTGTTCCAATGCCACATTTGCCACTCGTTTACGAATGATCACGCAACAGTTGCTCGATTCATTCAGGGAAGAAGGCGAATTTGGGATTGAGCGCATAGATATACGCATTGCCCCTGTTAACCGCCCTCAACCCGAAGTCCGTAAACAACGGAACTTGTCATCTGTTGCAATACAAGCACTCGGCAGGTTTGCGTCAGACAGCGGCGATGCTGATATCCAGGCCATATTTGACAAGATAAAAACCCGCCGGAACCGCGAATAATACCAGTTTTTAGGATTTGTTACCTAATTTGACGAGAATCTGTGGAAATAGTGACCATTGACTTAAGGCCTAATTCCATCGTTTGAGGGTCTATCAAGGCTGGAGTGAGTAGACGAATATGCCCACCCAGTGGGTTTTTTACAAGGCATGCGCCGGATGCTGATAACAAATCGGTGCACCTTCTTCTTTCCCAAAAGTGACTTCTTCCCACGATTCAGGCTGTCTGAGCAGTTGCCTTAACAACTGATTATTCAGTTCATGCCCTGACTTGTAGCCTGAATAAGCACCAATCAAGCTATGGCCAAGCAGATAGAGATCACCAATAGCATCCAGCACCTTATGCTTAACAAACTCATCTTCATAACGAAGACCATCTTCATTGAGCACACGGTAGTCATCCAGCACGATGGCATTGTCCATGCTGCCACCCAATACCAGTTTCCGGTCACGCAGCATTTCGAGATCACGCATAAAGCCGAAGGTGCGGGCGCGGGAGACTTCTTTCAGAAATGAAGTGGTGGAAAAATCTACCGACGCAAAGCTGGTGTGGGATTTGAAAACAGGATGATTGAAGTCGATCTTGAATGAAACACGGAAACCTTCATAGGGCTCAATTTTCGCCCACTTGTCTTCAAAGCGGTATTCAATCGGCTCGAGGATACGTATAAATTTCTTGGCTGCAGTTTGTTCTTCAATGCCTGCGGATTGGATCAGGAAAACAAACGGGCCGGCACTGCCGTCCATGATGGGTACTTCTGGTGCACTCAGATCAATATAAGCGTTATCTACACCCATGCCAGCCAAAGCAGACAGCAGGTGTTCAACCGTGGCAACCCGTACATCGCCGTCGATCAGTGTCGAAGACATGCTGGTATCACCAACCATGGTTGCAAACCCTGGAATTTCAGCAACCGGGTCCAGATCAACACGGCGGAAAACAATGCCGGTATTGACCGCTGCCGGTCGTAGCGTCATGAATACCTTTTCACCGCTGTGTAAACCTACACCGGTGGCACGTATGACATTCTTGAGGGTTCTTTGGTGGATCATTCTTGTTGAGCCCTAACGGCCGATTATTGGGCGAAATATTATCATAGTTCACTCTATCAACAAACATCTTTGTTGGTGTTTTGACAACACTTGTTGCAAATTAACAACATTTTAACAAATGACCATCATGGCTAATTTTAAGAAGGGGTCAGACTCGGACCGGGGACTGAACCGTGGAGGGATCAGACTCAGACCGGGGTTCGAATCTGACCCCGTTTTTCTTGTTGGGTGGGTTACTTGTTGCCCACTATTTACCAATCCGGATTGGTTTTATGCTTGTTACCCACGATTTACAAGCCGGATTGGTTTTATACCCGTGGGTAACAAGTTACCCACCCTACGGATCCGACAGCCTGGGGATTACCGG
>CBDTVF010000240.1:0-5395 GCA_965363775.1 uncultured Gammaproteobacteria bacterium | reverse complement strand
CGTAATTTATTACGCACGGGGCATGAACCAGTTCATCCTATGATTCGTGAATAACAAATTATCCGTCAATGGTTGGACGTGCCGCTGAGCACTTCCAGCAGTGGGTGAAGGCTGCTTCCTGTGGTGTCTGGCACTCGGGGCATTGCCATGCCTTTTGTTCGACCCGGTTTTCCGGGTCATCCAGTTGCTTGATTAGTGCCTTGGCACGTTCGGCATCCGCCTCGTTCAGGATAAATAATTGAGGAATCACTTCAACAAATGGCAATTCTCCAGCCCCGGAAGTGCCAAACTGGTTTTTCATGAATGTCGCAATATCGTTTGATTCCAGCACCGACTGATAATGTCCGACCAGTGTTATATCAAAATCCTCGAAAACCTTGATCATGATGATGGAGCCCCATACGTCGTGTCGCAATACAGATCAGCAAAGGATACATTACAATGCCTGAAGGAGTTAAGGAAGCTATGAAAAAAATCACTAAAACCACGCAAGAGTGGAAACAACAACTGGATGCCGAGCAATATCGTGTGACCCGTGAAGCGGGAACCGAACCGGCCTTCAGCGGACAGTACTGCGATTCTACCGGGGATGGTCATTATCTGTGTGCCTGTTGCGATCATCCCTTGTTCAGTTCTCAAAGCAAGTTCCACTCCGGTTGTGGCTGGCCCAGTTTTCATGGTGAACTGGATACTGCGGAAGTCGTTCAACGACCGGATACCAGCCATGGAATGCACCGCATTGAGCTGTTGTGTCCACATTGTGAAGCCCACCTGGGACATATTTTTCCCGACGGTCCTCCGCCGACCGGCCAGCGATACTGTATTAATTCGGTATCACTGAAATTTGTGGAAGGCAAAAATCACGCCTGATGATCTGTCGCTACCTCAGCATGGCGTCGATCGTCTTTCTGACAGCCTGCTCAGGACCCGGTTATTACATGCAGGCGATTTCCGGCCAATGGAAACTCATGCATGCGCGCCAGGATATTCAATCCATACTGGATGATCCAGCCACCGACTCTGAGCTGACCGAACAGTTGCAACTTGCCGGCCAGATAAAGACCTTCGCGCAAGACTCCCTTGACCTGCCGGCCAATGGTAGTTACTCCAGTTATGTTGAGGTCGAAGGTGATGCACTGGTGTGGAATGTGGTTGCGACCGAAGAATTCTCCCTGCAAGCTAAGAAATGGTGTTTTCCGGTAGCAGGTTGCGTGCCCTATCGGGGGTTTTTCAAACAGAATAAAGCGCTGCAGTCCGCTGAACGCTACCGTAACAAGGGCATGGACGTCTCCGTTTCACCCTCCGCCGCATATTCTTCATTGGGTTGGTTCAGCGACCCCCTGTTGAGCACCATGGTGTCCGGGACTGATGTTCGACTTGCGGCCTACCTCTTCCATGAACTCGCCCATCAACGTCTGTATATCAAAGACGATGGTTTGTTCAATGAAGGTTATGCCAGCTTTGTTGAAGAAACAGGCTTAGAGCAATGGCTGGAGGCCAATCAAAGACAGGGTGACCTGGAACGATGGAAACATATTCAGAACGTCAACACAGAGTTTAATAGCCTGATCGGGGAAATTCGTCATGAACTGTCCGGGCTATACCACAGCGATACCCCGGAAACCGGGATGCGGGAGGGCAAACAGGAAATATTTCGTTCGTTCTTACAATCACTGGAAAAGCTACGCAATGGTAAGTGGCAAGGCAAACAATACTACCAAAGCTGGTTTGAAAACCCGCTCAATAACGCCAGGCTGGCGCTTTACGATACTTATGCAGGCAGTCATTGTGCATTCCAACGCCTGTGGCTTGAAAGCGAAGGAAATCCGCAGGAATTTCACCGACTGGCCGAAGAGAAATCCAGGCTTGAGAAAGAAGAAAGACAGGAATGGTTGAAACAATCGTGTCCAACCATTGCGCCTTAAGCCAAACTATGACAACTTTAGCAACTATCGTGTTGGCGCACCTAAAAAAATCATGACACAGAAGTTCAAATCCGTTGGTACAATACGGCCGCTAACCCTGTTCAAATACGGCGCCGATTTGTGATCCCGATAAATATCCGAACATCGATCCCAGTTTCGATCATTTGCCTTATCCTGGTGTCATTCCCGGGTAGCGCATTTGCTGCCGATAACGAAGCACCGGAGCTTGCCTGCCCCGGCCCCAGCCTGGCACCCAGGATGAAAAACGTGCCGGATCGGAGCACCTCACCCATTCTAGTCTGGACACGGCAATTTGAAGCCAGCAAAACAGGTATTGCCGAGGCCCGCGATGAGGTGGAACTGCGCCGTGCCGATCAATTAATGACCACGGAGCTTCTACGTTACGACCCCGAAAGTGAAATTGTCACCATACCGGGAAAGATGTTTTACGAAGACCAGATCATGCACATCAGTGGGTCCAGTGCACAGTATAATTTTCTTGATGAAAGCGGGCGTTTTGAGGCTGTCGATTATGGCTTGATGGGATCCAGCGCAAAAGGCAGCGCGACGGAAATTTCTGTTGATTCAGGCAACCATTCGATGCTGTATGGTTTGCAATTCACGACCTGCCCGGGGGAGACACCCGAGTGGCTGCTGTCGGCAAAAGAGCTTGAACTGGATTTTGATCAAGGCATGGGCAAGGTCAAGGGTGCAACGCTCAGGTTCTTTGATATTCCGTTTCTGTATTTGCCTTATATGACATTCCCGATTGACGACCGGCGCAAAAGTGGCTTTCTTTATCCGTTCATCAGCACTGCTAATGACAATGGCTTTGAGTTCAGCATCCCCTACTACTGGAATATCGCACCCAATCAGGACGCTACACTTACGCCGCGTTACTTCACCGAACGTGGCGCCATGCTGACAGCGGAATACCGGTTCATGACACAGCGATCCGGCGGCGCGCTGAATTTTGATTACATGCCCGACGACAGCAAAACCGATGACAACCGTTATCATTACAGTTTTAGCCACAATGCATTTTTCAATCCACACTGGCGCAGCGAAATACTGATCGACAAGGTCAGCGATGAAGAATACTTTCAGGATTTCAGTAATAGCCTTGCGGGTGCATCGAGACAGTACTTGAGAAGTAAGGTTGGAATATATGGGAGTGGTCGTTACTGGCAGCTTTCAGTGATCGCAGATGATTTCCAGGTGCTTGACGATGTAATAACCATTTTCAACGAGCCCTACAGACGTTTGCCACGTGTCTCTTTTAAAATTGACCGACCCTTGGGGAATAAAGGATTACGTTTGTCGCTGGATTCTGAACTGGTTTATTTTGACAGGGAGTTCGCCATTGGCGTCACAGGTTCACGACTCGATATTCTCCCGCGTCTTGAATGGAATGTTGAAACCGACTGGGGTTATATGAGGCCAAGTGCCGGCTACCGATACACCGCTTATAATCTCGACTGGAATGGCCTGCCCGGCGAGGAATCACCCACGCGTGGTACCGGGATTGTCAGTTTCGACTCCGGCTTGTTCTTTGAGCGTGATAACGGCACAGACAGGATGCAAACACTGGAGCCACGGTTATTTTATCTATACGTGCCTTATGTAAATCAGGAAGGCTACCCTGATTTTGATTCCGCACCCTTTACTTTCGGCTTCAGTCAACTTTTCAATTACAACCGTTTTACCGGTGCAGATCGCCAATCAGATGCGAATCAGCTTACCCTGGCCCTGACTACCCGCTCAATTGACCGGGTGGCTGGACGAGAATTGTGGAGTATGAGCTTTGGCCAAATCATCCACTTCGAGCCTCAATTGGTCGAGTCGCCTGACTTCGAACCACCGCGGGATGAAAATGCATCGCCTTTCATTGCTGAGTTTATATACCATCCGACCAGGAGATTGAGTAGCCGCATCAATGCACAATGGAATTGGCAAACCAATAGAATTGATGTCGCCATACTGGGTGCGACCTGGTCCGGTAACAGCGGTCTTCGCCTTGGCGCTGAGTATCGTTACAGACGCGACAGTCTTGATCAATTCGATATACGCTATTACCAGTCCATCAACGAGCGCTGGCGGGTCCTGGCCCGGGTAAATTACTCACTGATGGATTCTGACCTGTTGGCAGCCGAAGCCGGTTTCGAATACGACAGTTGCTGCTGGGCAATACGGACGGTCGCCAAGCGCTTCCTCAGAAACCGCGATGGCGACCACCGTGACGCGCTATACGTTCAATTAGTACTTAAAGGACTTGGCAATGTTGGCCGCCGGTCCGCACCACTTTTCTATGACATGGCTTATTAAGTGGTGAAAACATGATCAAAACGCAGGTAAAAACGAACAACATCCTGGAAGGGGTTCGTTACGAAATTCGTGGCGAACTGGCCGCGCGAGCACAGGAAATGGAACGGCAGGGCTACGAAATCATCTCATTGAATATAGGTAATCCCGGGTTGTTTGGTTACCGCACGCCGGAGACCATGCGTCTGGCGATGATCGAAAACCTGGGCCAGAGCGAGGCCTATTGCCATCAAAAAGGAATTTTTCCAGCCCGCGAAGCAGTGGTAATGCAGCAACAGGGTCGTGGTGTGATGGATGTCACCGCAGAAGACGTTTTCATGGGCAATGGCGTGAGTGAATGTATTGATCTGGCCTTGCGGGCATTACTCAACAGCGGTGACGAAATTCTGTTACCAAGCCCGGATTATCCTTTGTGGAGCGCTTCGGTTGCACTCAATCACGGCACACCGATTTATTACAACTGCCTGCCGGAAAATGGTTTTCAACCCGATCCGGATGAAATCCGTAGCCTGTTGACACCTCGAACCCGGGGTATTGTTGTGATCAACCCCAACAATCCTACCGGTGCTGTTTACGACCAGGCATTGCTGGAAGAAATTGCCCGTATTGCCGAACAAAACCGGATCGTCGTTTTCAGCGATGAAATATATGATGAAATGCTCTACGGCGACGCAGAACACATTCCCATGGCCACACTGGTACACGAAACACTGTGCGCGACCTTCAACGGACTCTCAAAAATTTACCGTGCCTGCGGTTACCGGGTCGGTTGGATCGCTTTCAGTGGTGACAGGGAAAACGCCAGGGAATACCTGCATGCCGTCGAGTTGCTGGCTTCACTGAGATTGTGTGCCAATGTGCCGGGACAATGGGCGGTGCAGACTGCCCTGGGCGGGTACCAGAGTATCCGGGAACTCACCACCAAGGGTGGCCGTCTGTTCCAGGCGAGGCAGGCCATCATAGATGGGGTTAACAATAGTAAATTCATGACCCTGAACGAACCGGATGGTGCGATGTACGCGTTTCCCGCGGTTGATACAAGCTTGTTCGAAGCATTTGATGATCAGGCGTTCGCTCTGAATTTACTGGAGAAAAAACACGTTCTGATCGCACCGGGTAGCAGCTTCAATGTGCCTTACAGAAATCAC
>CBDTVF010000239.1:0-5398 GCA_965363775.1 uncultured Gammaproteobacteria bacterium | reverse complement strand
TAGCTTTCGCGTGGCCTGAAAACCACTCATACCCGGCATGACAATATCCATCAGGATGACGTGTGGTTGTTCCTTGCTGGCAATCTCAATAGCCTGGTTACCGTCTTCCGCGGTTAAAGCTACGTGACCCCACTTTTCGACCAGTTTTTTCAAGACAAAAATTGAGGCTGGAGAGTCATCTACTATTAGTACTTTTGCCATCTTTTTATACCCGTTTTCTTTTTGTACAGCCCACATTCGATTATGCACCAAATGCCTGTAAAGTTGCAGCAATCTTTGTTGTGACAGTCAACAGACCTATGAGAGATTAACGACGGTACGTCCAAGTGAGTTCCCCTTCATCAACGTATCGAAGGCCTCACCCAGGTCATCGAGGCTGACCTCATTGGTGACGATGGATTCCATGTGACGTGGTCGCCACTCATTCGCCAATCGGTTCCAGAGCGTTGTTCTCAACTCATAGGGTGTGTTGTTGGAACTGATCCCGATCAGGCTGACGCCACGCAGGATCAGGGGCAGGTTAGTGGCATTCAAAGCGACACCACCGGCCATTCCACACACGGCAATATTACCCCACAGATCGATGACCCGGGAGATACCTGCCAGTGTTTCACCACCTACACTATCGATACAGCCTGCCCAGCGTATTGACTCCATAGGCTTTTGGCCCCAATGCAGGTCGTGACGGGAAATACATTGCCTGGCACCCAGTTCTTCAAGATAATCAAACTGATCCAGTTTGCCGGTAATGGCATGTACCTCGTAACCGGCACCCGTCAGGATATCGATTGCAAAACTTCCAACACCACCGCTGGCTCCCGTTATAACGATGGGTCCGGCCTCCGGTGTCTGACCAAGTGCTTCCATTCGATAAAGGGCTATCGCCGCTGTGAAACCGGCAGTACCGATACCCATCACTTCGCGGGTGCTTAAGCCATCGGGCACAGGAACCACGGTATTGCTGTCGAGACGCATATATTGGCTGTAACCGCCATCGCGTTTTTCAGACATGTGGCAACCGGTAACCAGTACCTTGTCGCCGGGTGAAAAGCGCTTGCTCTGTGAAGAAACGACTTCACCGGCAACATCAATACCGCCCACCAGTGGATACTTTTGCAGAATTTTCCCCTTGCCCGTGGCGGCCAGGGCATCCTTGTAATTGATACCGGACCACTCGCCACGAATAATGACATCACCATCGCTAAGGTCGTCGATACTGATATCTTCAATACCTGAACGATAACCCTCGGCATCGTTGTGAATGCGGAATGCTCTAAATTTTTCTGGTATCCCCATTATCATTTTTCCTTTTGTAGTTTTTACTCAATTACCGCGGTGTATGGCCCGCTTGTCAACATGCAGTGCCGCTTCGTGTACGGCTTCGGAAAGCGTCGGATGGGCATGAACAATTCGAGCCAGGTCTTCGCTGGAACCATGGAATTCCATCGTAACCACGCATTCGGCAATTAACTCTGATGCGTTCGGGCCAATGATGTGTACACCCAGGATATCATCACTGACCTCATCCGCCAGCATCTTGACCATACCGGCGGCATCGCCCATGGCGAGACCACGACCGGTTGCAGCAAACGGGAACGAACCGACACGATAGGCCACGCCTTGTTCCTGTAATTGCTGTTCTGTTTTACCCACCCAGGCGATTTCCGGGTCTGTATAGATCACCCAGGGAATGGTATCAAAATGGATGTGTGCGGACTTGCCGGCGATTAGTTCGGCAACGGCTATACCTTCCTCAGATGCCTTATGTGCCAGCATTGGACCACGTACACAATCACCGATAGCCCAGACCCCCTGAACATTGGTTTGCGACTGATCATTCACGGAAATTTGCCCGCGTTCATTCAACGCGACACCACTGTCGTCTGCCAGCAAGCCTTCGGTATACGGTTTACGGCCAACTGCAACCAACAGGCGGTCAAAGCTGATTTCACTTTCACCATTCTTGTCTTCCAGCAACACCTTGACTTCATCATCTGCGACACTGGCCGATTTAACCAGCGTGCCGAGACGGATATCCAGACCCTGTTTTTTGAACAGACGTCCCGCCTGCTTTGCGATGTCTTTATCGGCAGTAGGCAGGAAAGATGGTAAGGCTTCGAGCAGGGTAACTTCAGCACCGAGACGTTGCCAGACTGAACCCAGTTCCAGGCCAATCACCCCTGCGCCGATAACACCGAGACGCGCAGGTACTTCGGTCAAATCCAGTGCGCCAGCGTTGTCGATGATGTATTTATCGTCGTAGGCAACATTGGGGATCGTAATCGGGACCGAACCGGCCGCCAGGATGATATCCTTTGCTTTAAGCATGATGACTTCAGAGGATGCATGGGGTGTGAACTCCACCTGGCGGTCGGCCAATAAACGTCCACGACCGTGGAATTGTTTTACTTTATTGGCTTTGAATAACTGCGCAACACCACCGGTCAATTTACTGACTACACTGTCCTTGCGGGCAATCATGGTGTCGATGTCGATGCTGGCATCGGACACACTGATACCGTGCGCGGCATAATCATGTTGCAGGTGATGAAAGTGCTTGGAACTGTCGAGCAGGGCCTTGGATGGAATACAACCAACATTCAGGCAGGTACCACCCAATGCCGCTTTGCCGTCTTTGCCAGTATTCATATCGATACAGGCCGTACTCAGTCCAAGCTGTGCCGCCCTGATCGCTGCCACGTAACCGCCGGGTCCTCCGCCGATTATAATTACATCAAATTTCTCAGTCATTTTTTCTTCCATTTACAGGTTCAGCAACAGACGTGCCGGGTCTTCAAGTACGTCTTTTATGGCGACCAGGAATAACACGGCGTCTTTGCCATCAATAATGCGATGGTCATAACTCAGGGCGATATACATCATCGGGCGTGCCACGATTTCACCGGCCACAACGACCGGGCGCTCCTTGATTGTATGCATGCCGAGAATTGCGCTTTGTGGCGGATTCAGCAACGGCGTGGAAAACAGCGATCCAAAGGTACCACCGTTGGTGATGGTAAAGGTTCCGCCTTGCAGGTCTTCCAGGGTAATCGAACCTTCACGTGCCTTGACAGCAAACTCGCGAATGTTGCGTTCGGCATCGGCCAGTGTCATGTGCTCGGCATTTCTCAGAATGGGCACCATCAGGCCGCGCTCAGTTGATACCGCGATACCAATATCCTGGAAGCCGTGATAAACGATTTCATCGCCTTCAAGTGAGGCGTTGACAATCGGGTGTTTGCGCAGAGCATCGCAGACGGCTTTGACAAAAAATGACATCAAACCCAACTTGACACCATGTTCCTTCTCGAAAGCTTCCTTGTATTTCTTTCGCAAATCCATCACGGCTTTCAGATCCACTTCGTTGAACGAGGTCAGAATAGCCGCGTTGTTTTGCGCTTCTTTCATACGTTCGGCAACACGTGAACGTAACCTGGTCATCTTGACACGTTCTTCAGGACGCGCTCCTTCCCCAGGGGCATCGCGCACATGTTTGATGACATCGCCCTTGGTGATGCGTCCGCCGCGTCCGGTACCGGCAACCTGGCTTATATCAGCCTTTTCTTCCTCGGCTACACGCCTTGCGGCAGGGCTTAGTTTGGCGGTATCTGAAACAGGTGCGTTAGCGTCCTCAGCAATGGCTTTTTGCTCTGACTCATCATTGGACCCCGCAGCTACTGCAACGGCCCCCTCTTCAATGACACCAAGCAACTCACCGCTGGTGACCGTTTCGCCGCTGTCACGGACGATTTTCTTCAGCACACCATCAACCGGGGAGGGCACTTCCAGAACGACCTTGTCGGTTTCAAGATCGACGAGGTTTTCATCGCGTTGAATACTGTCGCCGGGTTGTTTATGCCACGTGGCGACGGTTGCATCGGCGACGGATTCCGGCAGTACTGGTACTTTAATTTCTTTACTCATTGTTTTCCCTTAATGAATTTTGCTTAATACTGCTTAAGCCCGGCACCAACGGTGAGGGCCTCATTGACCAGAAGTTCCTGCTCTTGAATATGCACGGAGTAATAACCGACGGCAGGCGAAGCAGCGCTGGGCCGGCCGGTGTAATACAGTGTCTGTTCAGCCTGTTTATGGGCAAGAAGATTATGTAAGGTCTGGTACCAGGCTCCCTGGTTTTGCGGTTCTTCCTGACACCATGCGATCTCACAATCATCAGGATAACTTTCCAGGGTTGCGATTAACTCTGTATGCGGTATCGGGTACAACTGTTCCACCCTGACCACAGCAATATCCGTTTGTTCAGTGCTAGCGAGTGTCTCCATCAGGTCGTAATAAACCTTGCCGGAACACAGAACCACACGTTTGATCTGTTTCTTGTCAGCCACACGTGCGTCATCAATCATCAGCTGGAAGCTACCACTGGCTAATTCATCCAGTGTTGAGGTTGACGCCTTGTTTCTGAGCAGGCTCTTGGGTGTCATGACAATTAATGGCTTGCGGGTGCCCATCAAAATCTGTCTGCGGATCATGTGGAACATCTGTGCCGGTGTTGATGGTACGCATACCTGGATGTTGTCGTTGGAGCACAACTGCATAAACCGCTCCAGACGGGCACTGGAATGTTCAGGACCCTGGCCTTCATACCCATGCGGCAGAAACATGACCAGGCCACATAAGCGACCCCACTTTGCCTCACCGGAGCTCAGGAACTGGTCGATGACAACCTGTGCACCATTAACGAAATCCCCGAACTGTGCTTCCCAGATAACCAGTGTTTCCGGTGCGGCTGTGGCGTAACCATATTCAAAACCCGTAACAGCTTCTTCGGATAGCAGTGAATCGATAATATTGACATCAACTTGAGGATTGATATTAGCCAGGGGTGACAGGACGGTGCCGTCAATCTGGTTGTGCAAAATGGCATGACGGTGGAAAAATGTGCCACGACCGGAATCCTGGCCAACCAGGCGTAAACCGGTACCGGTATTGATCAGACTGGCGTAAGCGACGGTTTCACAAAAACCCCAGTCCAAACGCAGTTCACCGAGCGCCATTTTACGTCGGTTTTCGATAATTTTATTGACTCGCGGTTGCAGTTTGAAGCCATCCGGTAACTGTGTCATTTTTTCGGACAGGCGACTAATCTCTGCGACATCAATCGCGGTTTTGATACCGCTACCAGAATAGCGACCGCTGTGATCAAAATTTCGCCAGTTGGCCGCATGTTTATTGGTGCGTGGATGTGATTCCACATCGGCGACTTGCTCGCCGTCATCGAGTTTGCGGCGATACTCGTCGACCAGCATTCTCGAGTAATCAGGCTCGATGATGTTGCGTTTGAGCAGGTCCTCGGCATATTTTTGCCGGGTCGTTTGCATACGGCGAATGATCTTATACATCATCGGCTGTGTTGCTGACGGTTCATCAGCTTCGTTAT
>CBDTVF010000238.1:0-5413 GCA_965363775.1 uncultured Gammaproteobacteria bacterium | reverse complement strand
TCCGATAGCCGTGCGTATCGGCAAAGTGTTTATTACCAAAAATGGCAGCTGGAACATTTCAGCAGAGTACAAGACCAGCGCGATATACAAAAATTGGTCCGGCCCTGCCGTCAAAAACGCCTTTCGGCTAAATGTTGGATTCTCTTTTAAGGGGTCACCTGACCTGCTGGCGATATTTGATTAAAGGACCCAATTTGAGCGATCGTATCTTAGGAAAAATAAATTCTGAATATTGGTGTCAAAGCCAAAAGGTGAAATATTATGAATTCAAGGCCGAGCATTAAGTTCTCCCGCCTGCTCCTGCTAGGACTCGCTATGATCTGTTTGCAGGTTAGTGCCCAGGACGACAGTTCCCAGGTGGCAGACGTTCCGGAAATCCCCGTCGACGAATTCAATCGTGGTACACCTCTGCGCAGCGCGGAGGGATTCCTCGCGGCTGCGGATGAGGCTGACTACGAATCCGCTGCTGAATACATGGACCTCCGCAACCTGCGGGGCGCAGCCAGGGATCTGGCTGGAGCCGAGCTTGCGCGCCGCTTCGACGTCATTATCAATCGGGCCTCCTGGGCTGACATTGGTGACCTGATAGACGACCCGGCTGGTCGTAACAACGACAACCTGCCTGACTACCGGGACTCGATCGGCATCGTTGTGCACCAGGACAAGGAGGTTCGGCTATTTATGCAGAAGGTGCCCGGACCCAATGGTGTATTCATATGGAAGATATCCAACGCCACGGTATCGCTGATACCGGAACTGTATGACACTTTTGGCTACTCAGAATTTATCGAAGATCTGCGCCAACGTCTGCCCCACGTAAACTTCCTGGGCTTTGAGTTGTTCAAATGGGTCATCGTAATCACGGTCGGAATGCTTGTGTATGGGTTGCTCTTTTTAATAGTACATTTGATTCGGCGGATGCTCCGCGACCCAAATACGCCTTCCCACCGCCGGCTTGTTCGGTTCCTCTTACTACCCTTCGGCATCTGGATGGTTACCATATCCATGAATGTGGTCGCGACCTCGCTTGGGCGCGGTTTAACGGCAGAGGCTTGGCAACGGGTGTCGCCCATCCCGATATTGATAACTGTTTGGGCGCTATTTGCCGGAATTAACTTAATTCGTGATATTTACTCGACCCACCTTAACAACAAGGGCCGGCCCGGTGCGGTGGTTCTGCTTAATCCTGCTAGTAAAGCGATCAAGGTGCTCGTCGCCATGAGTGCTGTGCTGGTGTACCTGAGCCAGCTTGGCTTCGATATCACCACTGTACTGGCTGGTCTGGGCGTCGGTGGCATCGCTGTTGCCCTGGCGTTGCAGAAACCGATGGAAGATGTGTTCGGTGCTATCACGCTATATACCCAGCAACCGGTCAAAGTGGGAGATTTCTGCCGAATCGGCACCCAAACCGGCACTGTCGAGGAAATCGGGCTGCGGGCAACACGCATACGCACCCTCTCCGATACGCTCATCGCGATACCCAACGCCCGCTTGGCCAACGAACCCATCGACAATATCTCCTCACGTGGGAAGACCAGGTACCGATCCATCTTGCGGTTGAGATACGACACTACACCGGAACAACTTTCGCAGATACTGGTAGGTATCCGAGGCCTGTTAAGCTCTCATGAAAAGGTACTGCCGGACAACCACAGGGTGCGATTTACGGAAATCGCTGCCGATGCGCTTTTGGTCGAGGTCTACCTTTACCTGGCTACAACTGTCTGGGCAGAGTACCTTGAGTTGGCGGAGAAGCTAAACATACAGATTCTGGAGATCATCGCTGCTGCAGGTACCAGCTTGTCCTTGCCCGCTAGGGCGCTTCACATCGAACAAAGTGGCGCTATCAAATAGAGTTAGGTGAATGGGTTGCGACCGATTGTCGCGCCCTTTCTTATGGGTAGGTTTTTTCCTACCCAAAAAACCTTGTCCTACCCCCCCTTATGCATATTTCGGGTGGGGAAATCTGTGCCTATACTTGATGCCAATCAACAACGCGCGTTTCCCGGCGTTCCATGGCACGTCCCCTGAGGAGAAGTAGATGAGCATACATCCTGGCTTGAAAGAATACCTGGCAAACTGGGCAGGGGATTTAGAAGAACGTATTGCCGTTTCCCGCACCATTGAAGCCATCGCAGCAGCCTGTATCGAAATCTCCGCCCTGGTCGCACGTGGACCGCTCGCTGGCGAACTTGGTGCCGAAAAGGGTGACAATACCGATGGTGACACGCAAAAAGCACTCGATCTGATCGCCAATGACCTGATCATCGAGGCACTTCATGATGCCCCGGTATCCTGTCTCGTTTCAGAAGAACTGGAAGAACCCAGCGTTATTAACAAGGGTGCTCCGCTGTTCGTCGCCACCGATCCGCTCGATGGCTCTTCGAACATTGATACGAATGTATCCGTGGGTACGATATTCTCGATAATGCCGTCCGGTATCGATGAAGACGGCAGCAATATTGATGATGTATGTCGTTTATTGCAACCCGGTACCGCTCAGCTGGCAGCCGGCTATGTCATATACGGACCGCAAACGGCGCTGGTACTGACTCTGGGTGACGGCACAATGATCTTTACGCTCGATCCACTCACGGGCGAGTATCGTCTCACATCCGACGGTGTCGGGATTTCATTGGATACCAACGAGTTTGCTATCAACAGCTCAAACTCCCGCCAATGGGATGGTCATATCAAGGCCTATGTGGACGACTGCCTGGAAGGGGAGGATGGACCGCATGGCACCAACTACAACATGCGCTGGATTGCGTCACTGGTGGCCGAGTGCCATCGCATCCTTTCCCGTGGCGGAATATTCCTTTACCCGGGGGATATCCGTAAAGGCTACAGCGCGGGTCGCCTGCGCCTGATATATGAATGCAACCCGATTGCCTTTCTCATCGAGCAAGCCGGTGGTGGGGCCACGACAGGTATCCAGCGTGTGCTGGAAATACAGCCACAGAACATCCACGAACGTGTTCCGATGATATTTGGATCATTACATGAAGTTGAACTGGTCGAGCAATATTACGCCGGCCTGAACCCTTATCACGAACGGCCCCAGTTGTTCAGAAACCGCACCCTGTTACGCTGAAGCGAGGAGAAGACCATGTCTGTCAAACATCCCATTATTTCTGTTACGGGCTCCTCAGGGGCAGGAACTACCTCGGTTAAGGAAACCTTCGATCGTATTTTCGAACGCGAAGGTATCAATGCTACTTCCATTGAAGGCGACGCTTTTCATCGTTATGACCGCGCTGACATGAAAATCGTTATGCAGGAAGAGGCTGAAAAAGGTAATAACCACTTCAGCCATTTCGGGCCGGAAGCGAACCGACTGGAGGACCTGGAAAGCGTGTTCAGGCAATTCAGCCAGGATGGTACCGGTCGCATCCGTAATTACGTACATGACGATGTCGAAGCCGAACTTCGCGGTACACCACCGGGTCACTTCACGGATTGGAGGAAAATCCCGGACGACACCGAATTATTGTTCTATGAAGGATTACACGGTGCGGTGGTAACCGATGAAGTAAATCTTGCCCAGTACTGTGACCTGACGATTGGGGTGACACCGGTGATCAACCTCGAGTGGATACAGAAAATACAGCGTGACAAGGCCGACCGTGGTTACTCCACCGAAGCCATCCGTGACACCATCCTTCGACGGATGCCGGATTACATCTCTTATGTCTGTCCACAGTTCAGCGAGACCGATATCAACTTCCAGCGCATCCCGACGGTGGATACCTCGAATGCGTTTGTTGCCCGCTACATACCGACCGCAGACGAATCCATGGTCGTTATCCGATTCAAAAACCCGCGTGGTATCGATTTTCCATACCTGGTATCGATGATCCACGACAGTTTCATGTCGCGTGCCAATACCATCGTCATACCGGGCGGCAAAATGGCCATCGCCATGCAACTCATCCTGACACCGATGATTTTGCGCTTGATGGAACACCGGCGCCGGGCACGTTGAGAATGACTAGCTATGTTTGAATTTCAGCCAACTGCCATTGTTTGGGATCTTGATGGAACCCTTGTTGATTCAGCACCCGACCTGGCCTCAGCGCTTAATACGGTTCTGGATAAGCGCGGGTTTTTTACCCTCTCCATCAACGAGGTGCGGGCGATGATCGGTAATGGCGTGCCCAAGTTGGTTGAGAGAGGTTTCAATGCCGTTGGTGTGCGCCTGGATGCCGACCAACTGGATGAGCTTGTGACGATTTTCGCCAGGGAGTACGCAGCCTGTGCAACCGAACGCACCCGCCCGTATCCACAGGTAGTCGAGGCACTGCAAGAAATTCATGCAATGAACATCCCCATGGGTATTTGCACCAACAAACCGGAAGCCTTTACCCGGCAGATTCTCGAGGGTCTTGGCCTGGCAACCTATATCAGCAGTGTGGTTGGCGGCGATACAACCAGCACCCGCAAACCGGATCCACAGCCTGTATTGGCCTGTCTTAGTGGGCTGGTTTCAGAACCGGCATCGAGCTTGATGATCGGAGACTCCGTACACGATGTACATGCCGCCCATGCAGCAGGTGTAACTATTGGTGTCGTTCCATGGGGTTACAGATCAGCACCTGTAGAAGAACTAGGCGCAGATTTTGTTCTACACGATCTTTCCACATTACCCGGACTGATTCGTGACGCGGGACAGGTGCGACAACCCACTGCCCACTGAATATAGGCGGTCAATGTACCGCCTGGTAGATTTTATATTTAATAGAGGAAAAAATTATGGATCAATCCGGCCGTTATGCAGACTTAAGTCTGAGAGAAGAAGACCTGATCGCAGGTGACAATCACATGCTGGTTGCCTACACGATGATACCCATGCCGGGCTTTGGTGGCTACCTGGAAACAGCCGCTCACTTCGCGGCGGAGTCATCAACCGGTACCAATGTCGAGGTTTCTACCACCGATGATTTCACCAAGGGTGTTGATGCCCTGGTTTATGAAATTGACGAGGCCAACGGCATCATGAAAATTGCCTATCCGATTGATTTGTTTGACCGCAATATCATCGATGGCCGCACGATGGTGGTTTCATTCCTGACCTTGGCCATCGGTAATAACCAGGGCATGGGTGATGTCCAGTGCGCGCAGATGCAGGATTTTTACGTGCCACGCAAGCTGTTGCAACTCTATGATGGCCCGTCAAAATCAATCAATGATCTTTGGGGCTTGCTCGGCCGGGACTACAATGACGGTGGCTATATAGCCGGCACTATCATTAAGCCTAAGCTCGGTCTGCGCCCCGAACCATTCGCCGAAGCTGCCTACCAATTCTGGCTTGGTGGTGATTTCATCAAGAATGATGAACCACAGGGCAACCAGGTTTTTTGCCCGATGAAGACGGTCATACCACTGGTTGCAGACGCCATGAAGCGTGCCCAGG
>CBDTVF010000237.1:0-5427 GCA_965363775.1 uncultured Gammaproteobacteria bacterium | reverse complement strand
AAGGTCTGGATGTACTGCAGTACTTTATCTCGACTCATGGTGCTCGAAAAGGCCTGGCAGATACTGCTCTGAAAACCGCCAACTCGGGTTATCTGACCCGTCGCCTGGTCGATGTGGCGCAGGATTTGGTAACCACTGAAGTTGATTGTGGAACTGAAAATGGTTTAACCATGTTACCCATCGTTGAGGGTGGAGATGTTGTAGAAGCTCTCAGTGAACGTGTGTTGGGCCGTATGATTGCGGCTGATGTGTTAAAGCCTGGTACCGAAGATGTTTTATGTCCACGTAACACGCTGCTGGATGAACAGTGGGTGGAGACGCTTGAAAGTGAAGGTGTGGATCAGATTCTGGTTCGTTCAACCATAACCTGTGAAACCCGTTATGGTGTATGTGCGTCTTGTTATGGTCGTGATCTTGCGCGTGGTGAAATTGTGAACCTGGGTGAAGCGGTAGGCGTTATTGCTGCTCAATCAATTGGTGAGCCCGGTACACAGCTGACAATGCGTACCTTCCATATTGGTGGTGCTGCGTCCCGTGCTGCGGCCGTTGATCATATTCAGACCAAGTCCGGTGGTATGGTTCGTCTGCATAACCTTAAATCGGTTGTGAATGGAGAGAAGAAACTGGTTGCGGTATCCCGTTCGGGTGAATTATCCGTCATCGACGAACATGGCCGTGAGAAAGAACGCTACAAGATTCCCTATGGTGCTATCGTTTCCATCCGTGATGAAGATGACGTAGAAGCAGGTCAGGTTGTGGCCAACTGGGATCCGCATACCCATCCGATCGTAACGGAAGTGGCGGGTATTGTTCGTTTCCACGATTTCGTTGACGGTATTGCTGTCAATGAAACAGTGGATGAGATCACCGGTCTTAGCAGTCTTATCATTACAGATCCCAAACAGCGCGGTGGCGCAGGCAAGGATCTTAAACCGATGGTTAGCCTGAGTGATAAAAAGGGCAGGCCCCTGTATCTTGCAGGTACTGAAATACCTGCGCAGTACTTCTTGCAAGCGCTGTCGATTGTAAGTATCCATGATGGTCAGGAAGTTGCAGTGGGTGACGTTATCGCACGTATCCCGCAGGAGTCTTCCAAGACCCGTGATATTACCGGTGGTTTGCCACGTGTTGCTGACCTTTTCGAAGCACGTAAGCCGAAAGAGTCTGCGATACTTGCAGAGGTTTCCGGTATCTTCAGCTTTGGCAAGGAAACCAAGGGTAAACAACGTATCGTCATAACCAAGGATGACGGTGATCATTACGAAGAGTTGATTCCAAAGTGGCGTCATCTGATCGTTTTTGAAGGCGAGCGTGTGGAGAGGGGCGAGACCATCGCAGATGGCGAACCAAGCCCACATGATATTCTGCGTTTGATGGGTGTTGAAGCTTTGTCCGATTACCTGACCAAGGAAATTCAGGATGTATATCGTCTGCAGGGTGTAAAGATCAATGACAAACACATTGAGGTGATCGTCAGGCAGATGCTGCGCAAGGCTGAAGTTCGTGAATCAGGCGATACAACCTTGTTAATGCGTGAGCAACTCGACGTGGTTCGTGTCAAGGATGCAAATGCTATTGCAGAACGGGAAGGCGGTGAGCCGGCCGAATACCAGCGTTTGTTGCTGGGTATTACCAAGGCATCGCTGGCAACCGAGTCATTCATATCTGCCGCGTCCTTCCAGGAAACTACCAGAGTATTGACAGAGGCTGCCGTAAGGGGCACGACAGATAACCTGCGTGGCCTGAAAGAAAATGTCATTGTCGGACGTTTGATTCCTGCCGGTACCGGTATGGCTTATCACAACTCCCGCAAACGGCCTCCTGAAGAAGATCCTGAAATTGATCTGGCCGCACTGGCAGCTGCTGTTGCCGCGGAGGAGTTTGGTGAGTTAGATGATGCGGCGGAAGCAAAAGCCAAAGAATAAGTTGGCTTGGTGTTTAGAACGTGGGGTGCGGACAGGTTCCGCACCCTTTTTTTCGGCTCCAAATCTGTTCAGGAAAAAATATCAGCTATCCGCAAATAATTTTAATTTAGCGGTTGCGTAAATATAACCATACTGTCATAATTGTCCGGCTAAGAAATTCAATCCCTTCAAAAAGAGGGGCCGAATGGCAAGGATGTAATTGACAAGACATTTTATTGACCATTTCGGATAGCCGATGTCGCCGGCGCGTGGGCCGGAATCATGGGTGCCTAATCCAGGCTAAAAAGCTGGGGTTGGGCATTTGACATTGTTGGAGGGTCTGCGTAGAATTCGCGGCCTTCGACAGGCTGGGATTCAGGTCCCGTCTGTCTTTTTAGTTTTAGCCACTTTGAATTTAATTTGGGTAATAAAGTTATGACGACTGTAAATCAACTGGTACGCAAGCCTCGCAAGCCAAAACCATATAAAACCGGCGTACCCGCGCTGGAAGGGTGTCCGCAAAAGCGCGGTGTATGTACACGTGTGTATACAACGACACCTAAAAAGCCGAACTCTGCGTTACGTAAGGTTGCGCGTGTCAGGTTGACCAATGGTTTTGAAGTCACCAGCTACATCGGTGGAGAAGGTCACAACCTTCAGGAGCATAGTGTGGTCCTCATTCGTGGCGGTCGTGTTAAAGATCTCCCGGGTGTTCGTTATCACACCGTTCGCGGCAGTCTCGACACCTCGGGTGTCAGCGATCGTCGCCAAGGACGTTCCAAATACGGCGCCAAACGGCCCAAGAACTAGATTGGACCTTTAAGGATCAGGTAACGAAATGTCAAGAAAACATTCAAATTTTGCACGTGAAATTCTGCCAGACCCAAAGTTTGGTAGTGAGATGATCACTCGTTTTGTCAACATGGTGATGAACAGTGGCAAAAAATCAGTGGCCGAGCGTATCGTTTATGGTGCAATCACGACCATTGAAGAAAAGAACAAAAGCGCAACAGCGGTAGAGTTGGTACAAACTGCTCTGGAAAATGTTAGCCCCATGGTCGAGGTTAAGTCCCGTCGTGTTGGTGGTGCTACTTACCAGGTGCCTGTGGAAGTGCGTCCAAAGCGTCGCCAGACACTGGCAATGCGTTGGATTATCGATGCTGCACGTAAGCGTGGTGAAAAGAGCATGCCGCAGCGTTTGGCAGGTGAGTTACTGGACGCAGTTGAACAGCGTGGCACAGCGGTTAAGAAACGCGAAGACGTGCATCGTATGGCAGAAGCAAATAAGGCTTTCTCCCACTACCGTTGGTAGCAGGGTTTAGAGGAAATTATAGTGGCACGTATAACGCCAATTAAAAGGTATCGCAACATCGGCATCATGGCTCATATTGATGCTGGTAAAACGACTACGACTGAACGCATTCTGTACTACACCGGTGTTTCTCACAAAATCGGTGAAGTTCATGATGGCAATGCCACCATGGATTGGATGGAGCAGGAGCAGGAGCGTGGCATAACGATTACCTCCGCTGCTACCACCTGTTTCTGGACTGGAATGGATAAGCAGTACAAAGAGCACCGGATCAATATCATTGATACACCGGGGCACGTTGACTTCACTATTGAGGTCGAACGGTCTTTGCGCGTGCTTGATGGAACCGTAGCGGTATTTTGTGCAGTAGGTGGTGTTCAGCCGCAGTCTGAGACCGTATGGCGCCAGGCAACACGTTATAGCGTTCCACGTATGGCATTCGTAAATAAAATGGATCGTACCGGTGCAGATTTTGGACGTGTAGTCAGGCAAATCAGAGAGCGTCTTGGTGCCCGTGCTGTTCCTATTCAGTTGCCAATCGGTGCTGAAGAAGATTTTGAGGGGATCGTTGATCTGATCAGAATGCAGGCTATTTACTGGGAGAAAGAAAATCTCGGTGTGGCATATGATGAGCGTGAGATTCCCGAGTCCATGCTTGAAGAAGCCCAGGCAGCGCATGACTATATGGTTGAGATGGCCGCTGAAGCTTCCGAAGAGTTAATGGAAGCGTACCTGGAGGATGGCGACCTCTCCAAAAAGCAGGTTCTGGCTGGTTTGCGTCTGGGTACATTGAATAACGACCTCATTCCTTGTTTGTGTGGGACCGCATTTAAGAACAAGGGTGTTCAATCCTTGCTTGATGCGATTGTTGAGCTGATGCCTTCTCCTTTGGATGTGCGTGCTATTACAGGAATTCTTGAGAACGAAAAAGAAGGTGTTCGTTCCAGCAGTGATGAAGAACCGTTTTCTGCCCTGGCATTCAAAATTGCAACCGACCCGTACGTGGGTACGTTGACTTTTTTCCGGGTGTATTCAGGTGTTTTGAAATCAGGTGATACGATTTATAACCCGGTCAAGGGTAAGAAAGAGCGTGTTGGCCGTATCTTGCAGATGCATGCCAATACCCGCGAAGAGATCAAGGAAGTCCGTGCAGGTGATATCGCTGCCGCGGTTGGTCTGAAAGATGTTACGACCGGTGACACACTGTGTGACCTCAAAGACGTTATCACGCTGGAGCGTATGGAATTTCCGGATCCTGTGATCTCGGTGGCTGTTGAGCCAAAGACCAAGAGTGATCAGGAAAAGATGGGTATCGCACTTGGTAAGCTGGCGCAGGAAGATCCGTCGTTCCGTGTTCACACAGATGAAGAATCAGGCCAGACCATTATTTCCGGCATGGGTGAATTGCACCTTGATATTCTTGTCGATCGTATGCGACGTGAGTTTAATGTTGAAGCCAATGTGGGTCGTCCGCAGGTTGCGCATCGTGAAACGATTCGTAAATCAGTTGAGGCTGAAGGCAAGTTTGTTAAGCAGTCAGGTGGTCGTGGTCAATATGGACACGTGAAGATCCGCCTGATGCCTATGGGTGTTGGTGAAGGGTACGAGTTTGACAACCAGATCGTTGGTGGTGCTGTGCCGAAAGAATATATCAACTCTGTCGACAAGGGTATCAAAGAAGCACTGCAGAACGGTGTTGTCGCAGGATATCCGGTCGTTGATGTCAAGGTTGAGCTCTATGACGGTTCATACCATGAAGTTGACTCCAACGAGATGGCATTTAAAATAGCCGGTTCCATGGCCTTTAAGAATGCCGCCAAGATTGCCAGTCCCGTACTGCTCGAGCCGATGATGAAGGTGGAAGTGGTTACACCCGAAGACTATATGGGTGATGTGATGGGTGACGTAAGTCGTCGCCGTGGCATCCTGCAGGGTATGGAAGATTGCCCGTCAGGCAAGATTGTCAATGCACACATTCCGCTTTCGGAAATGTTCGGTTATGCCACTGACCTGAGGTCTCAGACCCAGGGTCGTGCAACATATACCATGGAATTCGATCACTACTCCGCAGCGCCGGCAAGTGTGGTTGAAGAAATCGTCAAGAAGATCGCCTAGGTTTCGGACCGGCTAAGAAGAGGTAAAGAGGCATGTCCAAAGAAAAATTTGAAAGAACAAAGCCCCATGTAAACGTGGGAACGATTGGTCACGTAG
>CBDTVF010000236.1:0-5431 GCA_965363775.1 uncultured Gammaproteobacteria bacterium | reverse complement strand
TGGCGTACCTGCTGGTGTGTTCGGGCACTTGTCCATGCTATCAACAACACCGTCGCCATCACTATCCAGCTCACAACCGTACTGGTCTACTTTCGCACCGGCTGGTGTTCCAGGACAACGATCACGGCTATTGGCAACGCCGTCGCCATCGCTATCATTTTCACATCCGCGCTCGTTTACAACCACACCCTGTGGTGTTCCCGGGCATTCGTCCAGACGGTCAACAACGCCATCGCCATCACTGTCTTTTTCACAACCGTTCTCATCAACAATACCGCCGGCTACGGTTCCGCGGCATTTGTCTTTATAGTTCTTGACGCCATCAGCATCGGTATCGCCCATCGCACAGACGGCTCCACCAATGATAAAACCACCGGCTGCGCCTGCCATTGCGGTATCGAAATCATCTGTCGCACCTGCAGCTATACCCACTGCCG
This sequence comes from uncultured Gammaproteobacteria bacterium, assembly GCA_965363775.1. Taxonomy (GTDB): domain Bacteria; phylum Pseudomonadota; class Gammaproteobacteria; order Xanthomonadales; family SZUA-36; genus SZUA-36. The sequence goes on along the minus strand of CBDTVF010000236.1, from coordinate 4,994 downwards.
CACCGGCCGCTGCACAAGAACCCCACTGGTCGTACCACGCGCTCTTACCCGGACCTGATGCACAGGCACTGAGCATTAACATCAAGATGACCGCAACCACGCCTAATTTAAAATGTTTCACTTCTTTCTTCCTCCAATTGGTAAACTCTGAACCCGCGTCTCAAAGGGTATTATATATGAGTAACTGCCTTAAACTCACCCATTGTTTTATTGGTTTTCACGCTGGCAGATCAGATTAATCCAGTCCCCATGTACACGATTAATCCGTTCGTGGAATCCTCGCTACAGGATACAGTAAATATGCCTCATCATAAAATGGTGTTTTTTCATAAAACCACATAAGACGCTGACGCTGACTGGCAGCAAATTTCTCATCACTGGCAAGCTTCTGCTCGAAACGGTCTTTCAACTCCGCATCATTTTCCAACATCTTCTGCGCCAGTGGTTCCATTACATAGGCTTCTGCATATTCTGTACGGGTAAATATTTCCAGAAAAAAGCCCCATTGCAAAAAGGAATCCGCTGCTTGCGGTTCCAACATCAGTACCAGAAGTTCGCCCAATGGCTGGTCGGTACTGATCCGGTAACTACCTGCCGGAAAGCTCGCTTCAATCGATTGTTTGACCGGTTCGCCCGGATCAATGCGGATATGACCCTCAAATGGATTCGGCGTCCAACCTGATGGCTCTGCAATACCCGCATCCGGTAAGCGGTACACTTCAGCATGCGTGTTCAGTGGTTCAGACAGTTGCTCCACTTCGATGCCATGCAGGGCAATACGTTTTGCTATGTCAGACCAGGCCGCGGGAATCACATAGGCTGCCGGCATTTCGACCACCGTTGAAGGTTCCGTGATATAGATCCTGGGAATGGATTCGGTGACCGGCTTTCCGGTCCAGCGAACCACCTCGGCAGCGGATACCTCCCCCTGAAAACGCTCTGAACGGATTCCCTTGAACGACTCATTCACCGGGGTCAGATTTTCATTGCGTTTAAACCCCAGTGGAATGGATTGCGGTCGACGCTGTTGATCCTCGCGGGTTGCACGACGTAATGAAACCTCTTCGCTTGCCAGCAATGCCAGCGACTCTGCCAGTAACACATAGGTGCCAAGCACACGGCGTTTATAGGGTTTTAATGAGTGGTTCTCCACCAGGATGGTTGGCAGATGTACGGCGTCTCCATAACCATTTGAAAACCGTGGATCCCCGGACCAACTTAAAACCCCGTCCTTCATATCCTTGCCATTGGCAGCAAAAATCAGATCAGCGGGTTCATGTCCGTTTTCCGTCAAAGCTGCACTGATAGCCGGCCTGTAGACATCTTCAATCCAATTACCGATCGCCGGTGACCAGCCATCGCGGCCATTGCCACCGAAAGTGATGTCATACTGATAATCTACGCCATCTGTCACATGCAAATCCAGATACAGATCCGGTTTCCATTGCCTGAACACCTGGATCAAGGCACGCACACCTGCCGTATCCAGCTTGGTGAAATCACGGTTCAGGTTCTGATTGCGTGCGTTGGTGCGCCAGCCCATCTCTGCTGGTCCGCGTTGATTAACACGGTTGAAAGCTGAAATGCGTTCGTGACCATCCACATTCAGTATCGGGATAAAAAGAAAGTTGGTGTTTTTCAGCAGTTCTTTACGTTTTCCAGCAACGGTCATGTCACGTAACAGCATCAGGCCGGCATCCTTACCGTCAATCTCACCGGCGTGAATACCCGAGTGGGCCAGTAACAGCGGTTTGCCGGTATCTTTCAGAGCAGATGGCGTGAATGCCTGGTCAGCACTGGCAATCACCATCCAGAAATCCCTGCCCTGCAAACTTTTGCCAATCGAGATCATCTCCAACTCGGGTGCGGCCTTAACCAGTTTGCGTAGCCAGGCCATGGTCTCATCATAAGCTGGTGTGGCGTTCAGACCCGTGAGTTCGGCTGGTGTAATCCAGGGATCATCTGTCGTAGCCATTAATGATTCACTTTTTCCTGACCAGTCCTGTATCGGTGGCAACAATGATTCGGGATCAGAGAAGAGTTCTGTTTTACCCGCTGCAAAAACTGACACATGCATCTGTACAAGCAATAATATAAAGAATGTGATGACCCGTGATCTCATTTTTAAACGATACTCCTGTGTTGAATATGCAATATGGTCATGATCACTCAAGCTCCTGATTGGCGATACGCTCCTGTTTTAAACCCAGCTTAAAAGCCAGGATCGTCCACACAGCAGCTACCGGGGCGGACGTCAATGCGATCGCACCGATGGACAAACCCAAGGCCGTCAGGCCGGTTAATATCCAGCTGCTCACCATGTCACCGCCCCGGTATACTGCAGCATCAAGAAACGGCTTGGATTTGTACTTCGCTTCCCGTCCCAGAACAGTCCACAATATCTCCCGGGCAGGCTTTGTCAATCCATAACGCCCTGCCCTGTAAATCACCTGCACAACCACCAGTACGGTCAAAGTTGGATAAAGACCCAGTACGACAAACCCCACGGCCATCAGCATCGGAATGATGGCCAGCGTCAACCCTACCCCCAGCCACTTGATGATTCGTGCAGTCAGGTACAGTTGGAATACGATTGTTAGTGTATTTACCACCCAGTCCATCTTGGCAAAAAAGACAGTCCTCTCAGCCCTGTTTGAAAATGCATCAGCCACCAGGCTGGCCTGGTGAAAATACAGTATCGTAGAGACAAAGGTCATCAAGGCTATAAATACTGCTATACCCATCAGGTAGCGTGATGCAAAGACTGCCCTCATGCCACTCCAGGCCGTGCCCGATATATTTTTTGACGACTCTCCTGGGATTGTCACAGAACCCGTATTGAATCGCCGGTGCAAAGCCCTTGCACACCAGGACGCGATCTCAAGTGGAGCACAGGCCAGTAACAATAGTGAAAATGCGGGCAAAATCTCGACCAGGCCAACCGTCACTGAAGAACCCGCAATTCCACCCAGGGAACTGCCCACCGCGACAAAACTGAATAAACGTTTACCCTGGCTATTATCAAAACAATCCGATAAGAACCCCCAAAACACCGTCACGACAAACAATGCAAATACGCTAACCCATACATAAAAGACCCGGTCGATCCATGGCCGTGCTTCTGGTGGCAGAAACATCAGGCACATCCAGAATGCCAGCAGGCAGGCAATGAAAAACCGGTTTGCCAATGGCACGAAGACCCCACGGGAATATTTGGAAGCCAGCCAGGAATATGCCGGCACGGCCAGCATCATGACGAAGAAAACAACGGTCCACAGTATTTCCAGGCTGCCACGATCGGCGGAGGAAATCTCATCCCGCACAGCGCGTAGAATATAATAGGAGAACATGATGAAAAAGCCATAAGCGGTCGCTATAAGCAGACCTTTCAACTCATCATCGTCGCGAATGTCAACAAATTTACAAATCAGGGTTTTCAGCAAATCGATTCTCCCACCGGTTCTGAAGCAATTGACGGTGCCAGGGCCCGGCGAACGATGTGTGGACCAATAAAGCCTGTTCCACCCAAAACCAGGATTTTCAGCTTTTTCCTGTTTTCTGTGTTTGTAAAGCCCGTTGTCACCATAAATCCCGCTCCTGCAAGCATAAAACCCAATAACAATTCACGCCGCTTGATGTCGATCATTTTTATTATCCCTGACACGTTATACTCTTTTAATCTAACCGAAGGTGTTGCCCTTGTCAGCACACACCTTCCAATCAGATCATCAGGAGTTGGCAAATGAAAATAATTAAACGGAATAAACTGCGTCGGGGTGGTTTTGCCGGACTGCGTGAAACGCGTCTGGTGATGAGTCCCAGGATGTTCCGAGGTCAGCAAGAAGCCGGAACATCAGCAGGCATAGGCAAATGTGCTTACCTGGCAGATGCCTGCTTTTTACCCCACGGCGATACAAGAATGCATGAACACAAGGAAATCGATGTGATTTCAATCATGGTCGATGGACGAATTCAGCACGAGGGTTCACTGGAAGATGGCCAGGAACTCCAGGTGGATGACATCCAGGTGCAACGTGCAGGTGGTGAAGGATTCAGTCATAACGAAATCAATCCGGATTCAACCAAAAACCGTATGCTCCAGATCTGGATGATTCCTGAAACAGCTGGAGAACCGGCCGTTTATCAAATGTTTCAAGCCCAGGCTGGCAAGCGCACAAGAGTATATGGCGGCACGGCCGATCAGGATGAAACAATTTCAGCCCGTACAGTCATCGACATCGAGCACCTGAATAAAGGTGAAACTGTCGAACAACCGGGCAGGAGCCTGGCATATGTAACGGTCGGTGAAGGCACATGCGATGGCGAAACCGTGACAGAAGGGGATCTGATAGATACGAGGGACTTCAAATTCAAAGCACTGAAAGACAGCAAGTTGATCTTTATTCACGAACCATGATCTGCAGGCCTTCGGGATGCTGCACAACAAGGTGCAACAGCCGTTGAAGATGGGATGATGAAAGGTCGCCAGCAAGGCAAGTAGCTTTTATTCTTCTTTGTACTCGCACCAGGCTAATGAGTCACTTGCAGGAGCAAATGTATGCGACCGTCATATTATGAAACCATAAAACGATACTTATCGAAAAAGTTCGCAAGCAAGCCAGCAAGCCCCGGCCAGTTACAGGTACAGGGCAGACAACTCCAGCGGTTAGAAACCTTAATCGATACGGTATTTGCGATCGTCATCGTTGTCATTGTCATAGATCTGCCCGCTCCGGACGAGTCCATTGCGTTTGATCTCGCGAGCTTTGTCATGTTTCAGGTTAACTCCCTGGTCCTCGCTATGCTGGGCATCATCGTCGTCCTGGTGTACTGGTTTCAAAGCAATCTCTTGCTCGGAAATCTCAAACGCACGAATGGTGCGCACGGGGCACTCTCGCTGTTGCAGGTCTTCTTTGTATTGGTATACCTGTTATCCGTCAGCCTGGGTATTAGCGTCGGTAACGAGCCACTGATCCTGGCGGTGCAGAGTATAA
>CBDTVF010000235.1:0-5435 GCA_965363775.1 uncultured Gammaproteobacteria bacterium | reverse complement strand
ATTCAATATCCTGGCACCAGGCGTCATCGAGGACCATGCAACCGTTGGTTTCACAAAGGCACTAGCGTCAGGCAATGAATACAGCATGTCCTTCATGTATGCCTTCGATAAAGAGGTCAGCGGTCCCAACGCATTTGATCCCTCACAGATGATTTACCTGAACATGAAACAGTGGGAACTTGAATTTGCCTTTGGCTGGAGATAATCCCTAAAGCATCAACACTTAGTGTTCAAACCCCGGGCCGTCCAGCCCGGGGTTTTTTTATTCTCTCAGAACCACCAAATCCTGTAACACCAACGCTATAAGACTAAAGTGCTGCCGATACGTTTTCGAGCTTTTGCTTAACCTCTTCCGCCAGCGGATCTACACGGGCATCTTCAACCAGACCCAAAACGGCACCCGGATCCATAAAACTGACATGGACTTTACCTTGCTCATCCTCACGAACCAGAACATTACAGGGTAATAACAAACCGATCTCAGGCTCAGCTGTAATGGCCTGGTTAGCCAGTGCGGGATTGCATGCACCCAGGATGCGGTATGCAGGCATGTCCACATCCAGCTTTGCTTTCAGTGTTGCCTGTACATCAATCACCGTCAAAATCCCAAAGCCCTCTTTGGCCAGTTCTTCCGTTACCCGCTGTATGGCAGCATCGAAATCCAATTCAACCGTCTTGCCAAATCCGAAGTTACTCATTGATACACCTCTCCGAAATAAAGTTTCGAAATAAAATTTCGAAAAAAATTCGTAAATAAAACGCCATTGTGACTGTCTGTCACAGAGATATGTCCCTATGGACTCATTTACCGCTTAGAACATTAATCCAAATTCAAAAATAGCCATGTCAAAATCAATCGAACCATTGTCAACAGCAAGAAACTCGCGGATATAGGAGGCCTTTGTAAATACCGCATTGTTGATATCCCAGCGCAGCCCTGCACCAACGTTATAGGTGAACTCTGATGTTGAATATGTCTTCCAGTCAGAGACACATATGTAGCCCCACCAGGGATCCCACCAACAACCAACCTGAGGCGGAGCGGCAGGAACATTTGAATCCAGCTTGGTCCAGCCAACACCTGCAACAACAAAGGGTGTAAATGCCTTTCTGCTGAAGTTATAGGTGACATCGAACTTGTGTGAAACCTTTGACATCTTGTGTTCAATAAGTTGCGGAATGATATTAGTATCTTCCGGTATAACCAGTGCAGCATATTTGGGGCTTGTTGATACAAACCTGTAAGCCAGGTTCCATTTATCAGTCCAGTTCCAGGCAGCACTGAAACCCCAACCGGCCGTGCTGTCGACCTGGAGTGCGGCACCGCCTCCATAGACCGGGTCTAATCCAGTCTGATAAGCCAGGATGACGCTGCCTTCCCAACGACCGTCACGTGAACCGGACTTTGAACGCTCTTTTCGCGGGTGATCATATTGCGCCAACACACTAAAGCTAGTGACAATCAGCAGGGCAATTAGCGCAAATCTTCTTAACATATTGAATATCCTGATAAATAAATATACTTTAGCTAACTTTGGTCATATACCACCCAGTATTGGGTGTCGCTCAAGGAAGCCGTCTGACTCAAACTCGGGCCACCTTATCAACAATAGGCAAGAGGTTCAATTTCGCAGTCCTTGCTGGACCGTTTTAATTCAGCACCTCAGCATTGCTTATTGTGGATTCGAATTGCAACGGAAGCAACAAAACATGTGTGACGAACCGCATAATTTTAGTATCCTTAGGGTTTAGCCTGCCACGATTGGCAAGGCTTCAATCACACTCGGTCGCTGACCAGCAAACAAAGGAATAAAGGCACAATGACCTTCGTTGTTACAGAAAATTGTATCAAGTGTAAATATATGGACTGTATTGAAGTCTGCCCGGTGGACTGTTTCCACGAAGGTCCGAATTTTCTGACCATTGATCCTGAAGAATGTATTGATTGCACGCTGTGCGAACCTGAATGCCCGGCTGAAGCAATCTACCCTGAAGACGACCTGCCGGAAGGCCAGGATCACTTTACGGAGCTCAATGCAGAGCTATCACTGATCTGGCCGGTGATCACCGAGGCGGGAGAACCACCGGAAGATGCTGCTGAGTGGGATGGCAAGCCAGACAAACTGCCATTGCTCGAACGCTAGTTAATAGTAAAAGGCTAAAATGCCTGAGCGGTTTAGCCAAACCGCTCCATGAATATACCCAGGATGTGCTCTGTGCCTGGCGTGTCAACGAGCTCACCATTACCAAACAGCAGATATACCCGCGTATTCACCCCGTCAGCCCTGAGACTGGTCATGAAGGTGCCTGAGTAATTAAACTCATAGGAACTGTTGCGCCAAAAAGCCATTCTGGAGAAAAAACCTTCATCGGCATCGGCGGATATCGTTTGCTCATAATGAAACTTGTGAGAACCCGATTCATCCAGTTTCAGTAAAGTCATACCAGTATTTTCAATGGCATACCGAAGTCTTCCGGCAACACTTTCCGGTGTATCTTTGACAAAAAGGTAAGCACCTTCAGCCGACCAGGCCAAATAAGCATTGGCATCCTGTTTTCCTGCCGTGCTGACTACACGCGGTGGTGCCGGTTCCAATTCGTCACCTGACGGCATTCTCATTTGCGGCACGGAAATGATGACCGTCTCGGCCCCCATGGGTTTGTCCAGACCTTCCGGGATTTTCAGAGGGTCGACCTCGACACTTGCAAGGTATTCCGGTTCGTTATTACCAAACAGGCTGCATCCTGCGATGAATGCAACAAGGCTTAGTATTAGCGCGGTCCGGTAGAAGGAAATCATCATGTGGTCTTAGTTCCGGTCAATTCAGGCCGGCCCGAGTTTTCTCAAGCCTTGGCCCTATAAATGGCGCAACGTGCTATCAATTTCAACCGCTGTCTGCCAATTTTTGTTGTAAGCATTCTCGCACACTTTCCCGAATAAGCCAGGAACAACATTTGTGACTGCTGACACAACACCATTATTACACCGTAGCACAAAATAAAACCCGTGCATCTTAAGCATCGCGCAATAGTACTTGCGGACCTGTTGGCTGACAAGTATCCTGCCTTCAAGAGCCTAAAATAAGGCTTCAGAAAGTGACATTGTTCACAATCAACCTACCACATTGGGAGCACTTATGGTCAGCGTAGGAAAGCGCGTAGAAAACTTCAACCTTCCCGCAACCGGCGATCAAGACCTGTCATTAAGCGACTTCAGCGGTCGCAGCCTCATTATTTATTTTTACCCCAAAGACAATACCCCGGGATGCACCCGTGAAGGTCAGGATTTTCGGGACCTGCACTCACAGTTTGAGGAAGCTGAGGCAGATATACTCGGTGTGTCCAGGGATTCGGTAAAGGTCCACGGGAATTTTCGTAAAAAACACGAATTTCCATTTCACCTGTTATCTGACAGCGAGGAATCGCTTTGCAAACAGTTCAATGTCATCCATGAAAAGAAATTGTACGGTCGTACCTATATGGGTATTGTGCGCAGCACCTTCCTGATAAGCCCCGACGGGATTTTACAGCAGGAATGGAGAAAAGTACGTGTACCCGGTCATGCTCAAGCCGTGTTGGATGCACTCAAAACCCAGCTTTAGCAACCCATATCAATATTTCAGCAACCGAATCGCTGGCAAAAGGAAAGGCTACTCAAATGGGGAAAAACAAACGTTTGTACGTGCTCGACACCAATGTCCTGATGCATGACCCAACATCCATTTTCCGCTTTGAAGAACATGATGTATTCCTGCCAATGATGGTACTGGAGGAACTCGACGCCGCCAAGAAAGGCTTGACGGAAGTTTCAAGGAATGTACGCCAGGTCAGCCGATTTATCGGTGACATGATGAATGAGCAAGGCGCTGCACAAGTGGATGAGGGGCTGGACCTGATCATTCCGAACGAATTTGAATTACCCAGTGCCCGTGGCCGCCTGTACTTTCAGACCGAAACGACGGATATCCATCCAAGTTTGTCCCAAAAAGGGTCATTCGCCGATAACTCCATTCTCAGCATTGCCCTGGCCTTGCAGGAAAACGACAGAGACCATGAAATCGTTTTGATCTCCAAGGACATCAACCTGCGTATCAAGGCCGCAATCCTGAATATCCCGTCGGAGGATTATTACAACGACCGCGCACTTGATGATCTAGATTTGCTCTACAAAGGCATGACTGTTGAAGACGAGTCATTCTGGGAGCGTTACCCACAGGTTGAATCGTGGAACGAGAATGGCTCTACCTACTATCGAATCGGGCGTATTGAAGGTGATAGCTGGTACCCGAACCAATGCATCGCGGTTGGTGAAGGTGATGGAGGAATCGAGGCAATAGTAGTAGAAGTCACCACTGATTTTTCGGTGCTCAAGCTGGTTACAGATTACCAAACAGGTAAAAATAACATCTGGGGTATACAGGCACGCAACCGCGAGCAAAATTTCGCAATGAACCTGTTAATGGACCCGGAAATCGATTTTGTTACCCTGCTGGGAATCGCCGGTACAGGCAAAACCCTATTGACACTGGCTGCGGGACTGGCCCTGACCATGGACCAGAAAATGTACAGCGAAGTCGTTGTCACCCGTGCGACCGTCTCCATCGGTGAAGATATCGGTTTTCTACCCGGTACCGAAGAGGAGAAAATGACACCATGGATGGGGGCGCTGACTGACAATATCGAAGTATTGACGCAATCGGAAGAAGGTGGAGAATGGGGACGCGCAGCCACCAACGACATACTGGCTAACAGGATCAAGATTCGTTCAATGAGCTTCATGCGTGGTCGCACCTTCCTGAACCGCTATGTCATCATTGATGAAGCCCAAAACATCACACCCAAGCAAATGAAGGCATTGCTGACACGCGCAGGACCGGGAACCAAGATGATCTGCCTGGGCAACGTGGGACAAATTGATACACCCTACCTGACCGAAACCACATCCGGCCTGACATTTGCCGTCGACAGGTTCAAGGACTGGGCACATTCGGCACACATCACCCTGCAACGCGGAGAGCGCTCACGCCTGGCCGATTTTGCATCCGAGGCCCTGTAAAACCGGACAGATACGACCCGACCCAAAATGACACCGTGTGCTTGCCGGGTGATCACGTAACCGCTTTACCTGGTGACGGGACTCGTTGTGAACTCCAGCTACGTTGTACACATCAGTAGTGTGCATGGCGGTGTGGGGTATCACTCTACGGGACACGCTCAAGCCGTCCGTGGTCGCTCGGTAATTCGTTCCCGACGAATTACGGTCCCGTAGAGTGATACCCCACACCACCCGAGAAATGATGTGCCAACTCGCGCGATGCTGACGCTCCGCACTCATCTGATGGTTTGTCTGTTTGGGTGACCTCGCAGCGCCGAAGAAGCGGACCGTTAGGGGTGAAATTGACACGACGTCAATTTCAGGCCGTCCAGGGCGGGAT
>CBDTVF010000234.1:0-5464 GCA_965363775.1 uncultured Gammaproteobacteria bacterium | reverse complement strand
ACGCCGCAACCGCAAACACGAGTTCTTCCATCACAAACCACCCAGTGTATTGGATATTTGCCAGGTTCCGGTGCCTGCACGACTGGAAAAACAACCCGTTCCGAAGTCTTAAAAGGACAAGCAGCCATTAGGTGGTTCCGGCCTGCGCCGGGACCGCAAAACTACTCAATGACAATCTGGTACAAGGCGTTCAACAGTTTGATGGCGTCCTTGCTGGCCATATAAGTCATCTTGCTGAAATCCACCAGGGTATCACCGTAACCCGTTAAGGAAGCCTCACTGCCAAAAGTGTTACGCACCAGTACAATGGTGTCCTGTTTGACAGTCTGTTTACTCTTCCAATACCCCTTCAGGGCCTTCATCACACGCTCCGGTGACATGGCCAGGCGAAAAACAAATGGCTGTGATTTCAAACTTACGATGGTGCCAATCTGCCGGCGGTTATGGACCAGCGTCACATAGCGGTGACCTGCACGGTGATACCTGATTTCGGTACCCAGGTACCAGACCGATTTTTTGAAAACATTTTCCAGGAAAGAAACAACCAACGGGCTGGAATCGACGTTATTTTCATGTATCCGGCGAACGATCCATGCACGTGGTCTCTCATGGGATTCAATATTGGTCATTTTAGCCAGCTCCATGACCTTCAAAACCGGCTGCAGCTCTTTGCTGTCTATCTGGCCATCATCATTAACATCTAACAGGCTAAACAGCGTATCGAAATAGGCCGATATGGCGTTTTTAACCAATTCCCTGTCCGGCGATCGCTCAAACAGGTTGGCTGCTTCGGGTAAAGTTTCGAGAAACTTCCAGCTCTGCAGGCTGGTAATTGCACCCACCGAAGGATCCCGGATGAAGTACTGGAATAATTCCGGCCAGGCAATCTGCATGCTAACCAATGCAAACAGGATTTTGCACTCACCTTTATTGGTTTCACGTCCGGAATTATGCCGATGGATACGTTCCAGCAGGTTTGTATAGCTGACGATGCGTTTGATTCCACGCGGATTGCGCCCCACCGTGAACCGGGTGATATCAAGGAAAAACTGCCGGCTGCCAGGATCAATGTCACTATTGTCTGCACACGGCAGACCGGCCCTGTTTAAAAGATCGATGGTGTATTCATCAAGCTCGTAAGAGGTGGTGGGTACAACAAAAGGTAACTGGATCATTTTGTCGAAAAAAGATTTTCCGCTGGTCTTTTGCAGATCGATGCCAAGCTTTTCGACCATTCCCCTTTGCACCACCTCATAATCCAGCGCAATGACAAATACACAGCCCGGCACATCAATAAAATTCTTGATGGCCTCAAGCAATTCCAGTGCCAGTACCGGACGAATTCGATCCAGATCATCAACAAAAACAACCACACGACGGATATCTCCATCGCGGGTCCAAAGCGAAACAAGCTTTTTAAACTCAGCTTTAAACCTCAGCATCTGGCCGGATATATCAATGTATGAACTTCCCGCCTGCCCATCTACGGTACTGGTTTGTGCAAGCCTCCGGATCTGTTCCATGACCATAACGAGCTTATGGTTCGCAGCTTCAAGCCGTACCTTTAATTCCGCCGAATCTATCGCAACGTCCTGCTCCAGCACCTGCCCCAGTTGATTGGTCAGCGCATAAAGACAGGCCACAGCCATGTTGTTTTGCTGGTCGAATTGCGAGTAAGGCCAGCTATCCAGGCTAATGGTTTTACATAGCTTGGTATCCAGCAAACCGGACTGCTGACTACCCTCGTTACCACGCAACATGTTCATCAGGCTGGTTCGCCCGATACCCCAGTCACCCTGGATACCGATGCTCATCGGTGACTCGCATTCGTGAATGAAATCACGCAGTGCTTCTGCATAGGGGAGTAAGTTCAGTGTATCGGCTTTACGCGCCTCATCATCCTCGCCAAGGTTAGTCGTAAACCTGAGGGGTGCTTCACGCAATGTGACGTCAGTCATATTTCAAGTCCTATGCCAGTTTATGCTCATAAGCATAGTTTAACCGGATTGAAATATCCTGTGGCATGCGTAACTTGGTACGCAACAATTAATGAATCACTGATCCGTAGGGTGCGTAACTTGTTACGCACGGGTTCTTAAACGTTCTGTGTCTATTCTGTGGTTAATTTACTCGTGCGTAACGAGTTACGCACCCTACGTGTCTCCAAACTGCAATTTGGCCAAATTGGCATACAGCTCGCTATCACGCATCAGTTCGTTATGGTTTCCGACTGCCACGATACGTCCACCATCCATAACTACGATACGGTCGACCTTTTTGACCGTCGCCAAGCGGTGTGCGATGACCAATGTAGTGCGGTTCTGCATCAAACCTTCCAGCGCCAACTGCACCAGGCGTTCGCTTTCCGCATCCAGCGAACTGGTGGCTTCATCCAGCAACAGGATGGGCGGGTCTTTCAGAATCGCCCGCGCGATTGCGACACGCTGTCGCTGGCCACCGGACAGACGGGTACCACGTTCACCCAGGAAGGTATCGTAACCTTCTGGCAGGGCAGTGATAAATTCATCCGCTGCAGCCGCAATAGCTGCCTGTTCCACTGAACAATTATCAGCCCCGGGTTTGCCGTAACGGATGTTCTCGCGGGCACTATCACCAAACAAGACCGTTTCCTGGGGGACCAGGCCTATTTGTTGGCGCAAATCGGTAGGTGACAGCTGTGCTATATCGATGCCATCAACCTCAACATGGCCTGATTGCGGATCGTAGAAACGCAGCAACATCTGGAAACTGGTGCTTTTACCGGCGCCCGATGGCCCGACAAAAGCGACCGTCTCACCCGGCTCTATATCCAGTGAAAAATCTTCCAGCGCCGCAGTATCCGGGCGGGAAGGATAGTAAAACTTGACGTCTTTAAAAGAGATAGAACCACTGGCACGCGCGGGTAAAACCGCCGGGTTTTCCGGTGCCCGGATCGCCGGTGTGGCAATCAACAGCTCTGCCAAGCGTTCCATCGCGCCGGCACCGCGCTGAACCTCACCCCAGACTTCACTCAACGCGGCAGCTGAGGAACCCACGAACATCGAATACATCAGAAACTGTGCCAGTTCACCACCCGACATTGAACCTGCCAGTACCGCACGTGAACCGGTCCACAAAATGATGGTGATTGCACCAAACACCATGGTAATTCCAATCGCAGTCATAAATGCACGGGTACGAACACGTCGGATAGCTGCTTTAAAACTTTCCACGACTGCCTGACCATAACGCTCACTCTGTAAAGGCTCAAGAGTAAAGGCCTGGACCGTCTGTATGGCATTCAAGGTCTCATCTGCAAGACCGGAGGTATCGGCTACCCGGTCCTGGGTGGTGCGGGACTGCTTTCTTATCCGGCGCCCAATAATGATCATCGGCAGAATCACCACCGGGACACCCATCATGATGTAAATGGTCAGTTGCACACTGGTCAAAGCCAGCATTACCAGGCCACCTATCAGGCTGACCGTGGTTCGCAAGGCAATGGAGAGACTGACACCCGAAACACTTTGCACCAGCGTCGTATCGGCGGTCAGGCGTGACAGGACTTCACCGGTACGTGTGGTTTCAAAGAAGGTCGGGTCCATGCGGATGACCCGGTCATAAACCGCGGTTCGAATATCGGCAACCACCCGTTCACCCAACCAGGAGACCAGGTAATAACGCAGTGCGGCAAAGCCGCCAAAGAGCGCTGCTGCCGCAAAAAACCAACCAAAATAGCGGTTGATCGTACCCACGTCACCGGCGGCAAAACCATTATCGATCAGGTAACGTAACGCAACCGGTAATGCCAGCAAAGCAGCCGATGCTACCAACAGGGCAAGTAAGGCCGCAATCAAGGTGCCGCGATAGGCGAGAATAAACGGAACCAGTGTCTTTAACGGTTTGAGTGAACTGCCCTTGGGACGTTCGGAAGAGTTATTTTTGGCCATCTAAAACAAATGGGGCTATAAAGAGAACTTTAAAGGTAACGGCTCGGACCTAAACCACCCTGGGCGCGAATGATCATCAGTTTTCACGGGTTCTTTATCGGACATTGACCGGCTACGATCGTATCGTCAGGCGAGTAATTACGATCTGACCTCGTAGTGATCCAGGAACATATCGACGGCTGATTTTTTCACGCGCTCGGGTTTGAATTCCTCACCAGATTGCTCAATACCCCACAGGTAAGGCCAGGTCGTGAAAACCTCCAACAATGCAAGAAACTGCTTCCCCGCAAAAACTGGGTTCTCGACACTTAGCTTTCCGTCCTTGCTGGCTGCGGTGATCCACTTGACCAGGCCAATATCCGTCTCCTGAAAATCATCAATGACCGGTTTTGTCAACTCCGGGGAGTTGAGTGTCTCGGCAGTCATCAGCTTGAATGCCCTGAGGAACCGCTCGGAACACAGCATCTCCATCTGTCGGTTTACGATGGCTTCCAACTGCGCTCTTATTGGTTCATTCGATTCATAAGGAAAGTCTGAGGCACTTGAAAAAGCGGTACAAAGTTCCTTCGCGATCACCCCGAATAAAACTTCTTTATTCTCAAAATGATTGTAAACCGTACGCTTGGACACCTGGGCAGCCTTGGCAATACGATCCATGCTGGTTGCAGCGAATCCATTGTCTCTGAATTCATCCTTGGCAGCCTGGATGATCTGCTCGCGTTTGATTTCTGTCAGTTTTTTCACAGTACCTGGGTTCCGATTCATTTGATCAGGGTGATCTATGTCAGCAAAGCTACACCAACCAGTTTACTTTTTCAATCGATCATTATAAACTACACTCATTAGTTTACTTTTATGTTTCCCAGGCATTAAAAAGAACACTGGTTACACCGGGAAACAGCATCGGGCGAGAAAAACAAATGATCAAACGTACAACGATTTTCATCACACTGCTTCTGCTACTCATGGCAGGACCTGGTTTTATCAAGTATCAGCAAATCCAGGAAGGTATGGCGATGATGGCCAACAATTCAATGCCGCCAGTTGCCGTAGAGGTTACGGCCGTGCAACAGCAGCAGTGGCAGGCACAGATCACCGCAGTTGGAACACTGACCGCGCGGGAAGGTATTGATATCTCAAACGAGGTCGAAGGTCTTATCGAGAAAATTCATGTTGAATCCGGTCAAAGGGTCAATGAGGGCGATTTACTGGTATCACTTAATACCGATGTGGAACAGGCTGATCTCGCCAGTCTGAAAGCACAGGAAGAACTTGCCAGTACCAATTTCGATCGTGTGGAACGCATGTGGAAAAAGAAAACCGTATCAGAGAATGAATTCGATAGCGCACAGTCAAATCTGAAAGTTGCACAGGCCAATATGATGCAGATACAGGCACGGATCGCCAAAAAAACGATTCGCGCTCCTTTCGCCGGGGTGCTGGGGATCCGCAACGTCAGCAAGGGACAGTATGTGGCGCCGGGCAGCAAGCTCTTCAGTCTTCAGGATCACAGTGTGCTGTTTGCCGATTTCTCG
>CBDTVF010000233.1:0-5472 GCA_965363775.1 uncultured Gammaproteobacteria bacterium | reverse complement strand
ACAGCCGCAGTCCCCGGATCGGCTGGCCTGGACGGGGATTGGGCAGCGCATAAAGCCATGCCTTTGCAGCGGGACGATCGCGGCCCGATAGGTTACGGGTTTCTCCTATTCCATGGTAATGCGAAGCTGGCCGATTGAGACGAAAGTCATCGCTACTGCTATTGAAGATTTTATGCCCGAATGCTGGCATGGCTTCGAAAGGACTGGCGCCAAACGGTGTGTTTCCCTGCTGTATGGCAAAGCGTCGCCGGATTGGAACAGTCAAACTTTTGCCATCATCAAACTCGAGAATATAGTCCGCTACCCGGGTCCCAACTTGATTACCAGGTCTATGACCGTTGGTGGATAGTGCATCACCATTAGAAATGTGATCCTCGACAACATGCAAAAACACCAGGAAGCTTGCATATATGCCACCGAGATCAACTTCAATCGCGTGCTCATCCAACAGCAGCACATTATTGATATCCGCCTGACCAAGGTCGAAGGGGATACCGTTCAGTGACTGAATACCAAAATCCGCTGCATCCAACGGGGTGAAGCCGTGTGGCAATTCTGCACGCCCCACATTGCAGTATGACTCCAGGCAAATTGTCCGGAAGTGAGGTGATACAGGAATGCGTTGGGTCATAGCGATACTTCAGTAGCCTCTCATTCGGGCATACCGATCCAGATGATAGAAGACGCTACCATAGAGGTTTTCTAAAATCTGGCTGCGTTTGAGGAAAAAACCGATGTCAAAATCGTCCGTCATGCCAATACCGCCGTGTAATTGAATAGCTTCAGCGGTCACCTGGTGTGATGTTTCGCCGAGTTTGGCCTTGGTCAGACTTGCCAGTTCCGCACTGCCATCAGAATGCTCATCCAGTTCATGCAAAGCCTTAATCACCAGTGATTTGCACATCTCGATTTCGACGAAGAGATGAGCCGCACGGTGTTGCAGTGCTTGAAAGCTGCCGATCGGAACCCCGAACTGTTTGCGTTCCTTCAGATACTCAAGCGTTCTCTCAAATGCTTCCTGGGCGATACCCAGCATCTCCGCAGAGGCCCCAATCCGGCCAACATCAAGAATCCGCTCCAGCGTCTTTCGACCATTGGTCAGCTTACCAAGCAAATGGGTTTCTTCAATATCAACCTGATCAAAACTCACATTGGCGGCAATGTCGATATCCAGGACAGGATATTGGGTGACAGAGACTCCATCAGAATCTGCGGGTACCAGGAATAAGGCAATCTCCGCCCCGCAGCGGGCGCTGACAATGTAGGTGTCCGCCACATGACCATCTAAAGCCGCGGACTTGTGTCCTGTGATTCGATAACCATGATCGGTCTTGACTGCTGTCGTGGAGACGCATTCTGGATCATGTTGTGCGGTTTCCTCGCAAGCCAGTGCCAGCAAGTGTTCTCCGCTTGCTATTGCAGGTAAGTATGAGTTGCATTGCTCTGTAGTACCGGCTGTTGTGAGGGCGCTAACACCAACAAGTGCAGTACCAAGCAGCGGGCTGGACGTCAAAGTGCGACCGCTTTGTTCCAATACGACCCCCATCTCCATATAGCCATAACCCAGGCCGCCGTATTCCTCCGGCACCAGGATTGCAGTCCATCCCATTTCGACCATTTCTGTCCAGAGATCGCGAGAGAATCCATCTTTGTTATCGTTGTCGCGAAGTTCTCTAATTTGGCTCACGGGCGCACGCTTGCGCAGAAAGTCTTGCGCTGAATCCTTGAGCATCAGTTGTTCTTCATTGAGTACAAGAGACATTTCTATTCCTTCTATCCTGGTAAGCCAAGAATCCACTTGGCGATGATATTCAACTGGATTTCAGAGGTTCCGCCTTCGATCGAGTTACCCTTCGAACGCAGCCAGGAGCGCGGCAGATAACCGTCTCTGCTCTCATCTCCTTGCCAAACCAGTGCGTCGTTGCCATGGATAGCCATCAGAAGTTCGAACCGCCTCTTGTTCAGCTCGGTGCCGTAGAGTTTGAACATGGATGAGGCCGCACCGAAACTGGCGCCGGCCTTCAACTCGTCGCGGCTGCGTTCAATGGTCAGGTCCATGCAATGCTCGTCCATTTCAAAACGTGCGATATCCGTACGCAGCATGGTGTTTCGTAGCACACCGTTTTCAATCCCCAGCACCTCAACAGCCGACTTACGCGGCGTTTTACTACCGGTACTGAATAATTTTGTGTCGGCGATCATCTCGCGTTCATGGGTCAATAGATATTTGGCAACAGTCCAGCCCTTGTTGATCTCGCCGATAACCTGATTTTTTTCAACCCTCAGGTTGTCAATGAAGGTTTCTGTAAAAGGCGATCGTCCACTGATCAGCTTGATTGGCCGTGTCGTGATACCAGGTGAATTCATATCGAACAGGACGAAGCTGATGCCTTCCTGTTTCTTGCAATTGAAGTCGGTGCGTACCAGGCAGAACATCCAGTCTCCCAACTCGCCATGAGAAGTCCAGACCTTTGAACCGTTGACCAGATAGTGATCACCCATATCCTCAGCGCGTGTTTGCAGGCTTGCCAGGTCAGAGCCTGCATTTGGTTCACTATAACCCTGCACCCAACGAATCTCACCTCGTGTTATAGGTGGAAGATGTTGCCTTTTGAGCTCCTCCGTACCAAATTTCAGCAAGGCTGGTCCGAGCATGGTAATACCAAAACTTTCCAACGGTGGCCGGGCATTTATGAGTTCCAGCTCTTCTTTCAATACCTTCAGTTGATCACGGTCTAATCCGCCGCCACCATATTCCTGAGGCCAGGCTGGTGCTGTCCAGCCTCTGGCTGCCATACATTCAAGCCAAATTCTTTGGTCTTCACTTTGGAATTTATGCTGACGGCCGCCCCAGCATAGATCGGCATCTTGTTTGTAAGGACGTCTCATTGATTCCGGGCAATTGGCTTCCAGCCAATTCCTTACCTCATGTCTGAATGATTCCAAAGCTGTCACAATATTTTCCCTGTATACCGGTTAATGAATAGATGCAATGACCAAGCCCCTGGCATGAAAAAGACAAGTTGAAGCATGCCCTCTGGAATGTTCATTGTCAACAATATACAATATTATCACTGACGAACTGAAAAACATAGAATCGCGGAGTCATAAATGGGTGGTTCGTAAACTGTTGGTTGAAATTGGAAAGGCTTTTAAAGTCTTACTTTATGGAGAATAGAAATGAAGTTTGGTAAGAGTTTCGCGTTTCCGCTTATGGTGATTTTGGTTTTAGTGCTAAATGCCTGTGCCACGACAAACCAGCTAAGCTTTGTAGAGAATGCTGAAGATGACGCAATTTTCTTTCCTTCTGCCGAGGACAATTGGGAGTCTCTGAATCCTGCCGATGAAGGCTGGGATATGGAAGCTCTCGAAAAACTTTTCGAGTTTGCGAGTGCACATAATTCATCCGGCCTGGTTATTCTTAAAAATGGCCGAATCCTGGCCCAGCGCCAATGGACGCTGGAAAACCCGCCGATGGTCGCAACGATTGGTTACAGGGATGTCTGGTATCACGGTGACAGCCCTGATGGCTGGGCGCGTGAAGATGTGGCCTCGACACAGAAAAGCTTTATCGCAATACTCGCCGGGATCGCACGGGACAAGGGCTTACTGGATTTTGATGCCCCTGTATCCACTTACCTGGGTGCGGGTTGGTCACAGGTAACTTCCGAGCAGGAAGCCGTTATTACCGTACGCCACCTGATGTCTATGACCTCGGGGCTTTCCGAAAAATTGGAGTTCGTCTTTCCAGCCGGCCAGGAATGGTCATACATCAATAAGGCCTATTCTCTGGTTAACGATATTATCCAGGCCGCCAGTGGGCGCGAGGCGAATGATTTTACCCGCGAGTGGCTGACCAAACCATTGGGGCTAAGTCAGACTGAATGGATCACCCGCAGTGAGTTTTTTCGGCAGTGGAATATGAATGGACTGGTAACGACGGCACCTGATTTAGCCCGTTTCGGCCTGATGATCGAAGCTGGTGGACGCTGGCGGGATCAGACCATTATCAGCCCGGAATCACTCAAAGAATTAGTATCCCCGTCATCGGACCACAATCCTTCTTACGGTCTGTTGTGGTGGCTGAACAATCCGCAGGGTTGGAATTGGGTGCGGAATACGACAGGGGTAACAGCAGGCAAAATGCTCGGCGATGCCCCGGCTGACCTGGTGGCCGCAATGGGCACCTCGGAGAGGCGTTGTTACATCGCGCCCTCGCTCGGTTTGGTAGTGACACGCACTGGCTCAACCTGGAAGCTGGATGATGCAGGCAACTTTGTCAGTAGCAGGGATTTTGACCTGGAGTTATGGAAATTGCTGACGGCCGCCATGCCTGTTCAAGCGCTTGATTAAAACTCTGAAAATAAATTTATATCAAAGGAACAGACATGAATGAAGCATATATTTACGATCACGTCCGCTCACCCCGTGGACGTGGCAAGCCGAATGGCTCGTTGCACCACATTACACCGATCAATCTGGTCAGCCAGGTGCTCAAGTCTTTGCGTGACCGCAATGAGCTGGATACTGTACTTGTAGATGACGTGGTGCTCGGCTGTGCCGGCCCGGTGGGAGAACAGGGCTCGGACATTGCGCGGATTGCCGTGTTGAACGCCGACTACGCGCAAAGCGTTCCCGGGAAACAACTCAATCGATTCTGTGCTTCGGGTCTGGAGGCAGTTAACACCGCGGCAGCGCAAGTGATGGCGGGCCAGTCGGATGTGGTCATCGGTGGCGGTGTCGAGTCAATGTCGCGTGTGCCAATGGCGTCGGATGGCGGCGCCTGGCCTACAGACCCACAGGTCGCCTACAAGACTTACTTTACACCCCAGGGCGTTAGTGCCGACCTGGTTGCAACCAAGTATGGAATTTCGCGGCAGGATCTCGACGCCTACTCGGTCGCCAGTCAGCAACGGGCAGCGCATTCCTGGCAGCAGGGTTGGTTCAAAAACTCGGTGATACCGATCCGGGATCATCTCGGCCAGGTGGTACTGGATCACGATGAATTTATACGTGCCGATGCCAGCATGGATAGTCTTGGTAGTCTGAACCCGTCCTTTGCAGCGATGGGTGAACAGGCGGGGTTCAATTCAGTAATCCTACAACGTTATCCCGAAGTCGAAAACATCAGACACGTGCACACGCCCGGCAACTCCAGTGGAATTGTCGACGGTGCTGCCGCAGTGCTGGTTGGCAACGCGCAGGCGGGCCAACGCATGGGCTTGAAACCGAGGGCACGCGTGCGGGCTTTTGCATCGATTGGCACTGATCCCTGCATCATGCTGACAGGTCCTGCCCCGTCCACGGAAAAAGCACTCAAACGAGCAGGCATGAGCACCTCGGACATCGACCTGTTTGAATTGAATGAAGCCTTTGCAGCCGTGGTATTGCTATATATGCAAACACTGAATATTCCGTATGACAAAATCAATGTGAACGGTGGCGCGATCGCCATGGGTCATCCGCTGGGTG
>CBDTVF010000232.1:0-5481 GCA_965363775.1 uncultured Gammaproteobacteria bacterium | reverse complement strand
CGGTACGATCTCGACATAACCCTGGGCACCGACGCCTCCTTCTTCAAGGATGTTCACGGCCCCTGCGCTCAAAGGTGTGTTCCAGCGATCCCCGGCAGCGCGAATACCCAGATCTCCCACCGCCAGATCCAGCGCAGGAAGTTCCAATTCAACACTCGGTTGGGGCGACGGCAGGGGAATTTGCAGTTCTTCCATCCTCGGTTCAGTCTGTTCCTGTTGTACCGGGGGTGTTTCAGGTTGCTGTACAAGTTGTTTCTGCGGAACGATCTCTATCGGTTCAAACACCGGCAGTGTCTTGTTCGCATTCTGACGGTTTTCGATAAGCAATTGCATAAACATAAACAGGGCAATCGTGATGACCAGGGCACCGGCAAATGCAGCAAAAAAACGCATCAACGACTACCCGCGTAATCCGCTTCCCCGTCTGCGGCAATGGCAATTTTTTCAACACCCGCCAGCCGAACCTGGTTCATCACATCAACCAGGATCCGGGCAGTCGACTCTTCGTCCGACTGAATAATCACTGAGCCCTGCGGCTTGTCTGCGTGCATTCGTGCCACGATGGCCCTCACTGAACGCGGGTCAACAGGCCGCCGATCAATCCAAATTTCTCCACCGGCAGTGATGGCAATAAAGATATTCACATTTTCCTGATCTACCGCAGTACTCGCATGGGGTATGTTCACGGTCATACCCGATTCCTTGACAAAGGACGTCGTAACGATGAAGAAAATCAGCATAATGAACACGATATCGAGCATCGGTGTGATGTCGAGCTCCGCTTCATCCCGTGGTCTCTGATGACGACGGGAGCTCATGGCTGGACAGGACCATCAATAGCGGAAGTCTGTAGTGCCAGAACATCCGTGACCCGATCGGCCTCCCTGTCGGCCAGCAGACGCAGGTGAACCGTGAAAAAGATCCCGGTCAATGAAACCACCAATCCCGACATGGTCGGTATGGTTGCCCGGTAGATACCGCGCGCCATCGCCTGGGCATTGTCATTGCCACTTAAGGAAATAACATCAAACACACCAATCATCCCGGTAACCGTTCCCAGCAAACCCAGCAATGGACACAATACGACCAGAATCTGGATTAATGGCAACACGGCATGAAGATCCATGCTGGCCCGGGACACTTGTTCGTCGCGAATACTTCGGGCTTTCCACGAAATCCGGTCACTGCGGGCCTCCCAATCCCGGATGATTGCCCGAAACCGGTTAGGCCAGCTGAAGCGGATAAACCAGATACGCTCAAGGATCAGAAACCACATCAACAAACAGGCAGCCAGCAGGGCCCAGATAACCGGTCCGCCCAATTCGATGAACGCCTGAATATTACTTTGTATGGACCCGGGCGTACTCACGAGTGCTCCTGCTGCTCCATCGTTCTTGCCAGCATACCTGCTGACTGCTCATCCAGACGCTGGATCAGGCTTCTTGAGATTGTCGCCACCAGGTTGTGACCAAATAAAAGCGGTATGGCGACAACAAGGCCTAGCACCGTGGTTACCAGCGCCTGGGAAATGCCGCCTGCCATCAACTTTGGATCGCCGGTACCAAACAGGCTTATAGACTGGAATGTTACGATCATGCCGGTAACCGTACCCAGAAGACCCAGTAACGGCGCGGTTGCCGCCAGCAACTTGATAAGACCGGTACCACGCTCAAGGGCCGGAATCTCGGCCAATATCGCCTCGTCAATTTTCATTAACAAAAGATCGTCGGTCTCGGCAGGTACATTAGCCGCGGCATACATGATGCGACCCAGTGGATTTGACTGACTTGGCTTATCAAAATCCCGTATCTGCTGTCGCACCCGCACGTAAACCGCACTGAGGGAGAGCGTTCGCCAGAGAGTCAATAACGCGCCAAGAGCACCTAGTGACAGGATAATCCTGGCAATTGGCCCGCCCTGGTCGATGCGCTCCCTGAGCCCCGGTGTATACCCCATCATACCCAGCAAGCCGCCACGGGTGGGGTCGATAACTGCCGTAACCAGGTCTGCCTCACTGTCAATAAAATGGGTAGCCGCAGTGCGATACCTGGCTGCGGGTTGACGGCTCAATGCCAGCAACTCACCGGTTGCGGGGACGTAACGCAAAAACCCGGCTTCGCTGAGCGTTGAAAAAGTACCGAGCCGAACAACCGGCATTGTGCTGACACTTCCGTCAGTTGCCACAACAGCGGCATCAAATTTAGCGATTTTAGCGGACTCTGTCATTTCCTCCTGTAAAAGTAACCACAGAGACTGTATCTGTTCAATCGTGGGGTGCGCTTCGATCGTTCCGAGTTGATACATTCTTTCACTGCGACCCGGTATCTGGGCAGTGATCATAGACTCCGACATCACCGCGGCGAAATCGCCACTGAATTCACGGAAGGTGCTGGCAATGTCGCCCATACTTTGCAGTTGGTCTTCCAGTTGCTTCTCGAGTCGCAGAATTTTGGTTTTATTCGCTTCCGTGCTCAGCAACAAGGGCTGGTTCTTGCTCTGACTTTGTATAAATGCGTTTCGAGCCTGGTCCAAGCGGGCCTGTTGACCTTCTTTATCCTCCAGGAACGCCCGCTCCCGTTGCTCATTCAATTCACGCTGGTTGCGTTGTTGTTGTTGAACCGATTCCAACAACTCATCAAGGTCTGTAATCTGTCCTTGCGGACTTTCAGTGGCCCCAATCACGGTTGTCGAAAACAAAAATGCCATGACCAGCAGATATCTGACAAAGTGCCGTCGTTTCATCGGCCTGCTCCGGGCGGAACCATCGGCAGGTTCAACAATTCAGGGGTCACCTGGTCCCGTGCGACCCTGAGGGCAAGGGCAATCGACTGGTTGTAGTCTGCGTTCAGGGGCAACCAGCGCTTTGCAGATCTATCCCAATAGCCACTATTGAGGCCGTCACGGCTTTGATAATAAAGCGCAAGCCTGCCAATTCGTAAAAACTCAACGGAAAGTGAGTCATCAGCTAACTCCAGGGGGCCACGCCAGGTTTCGATGGTTACACCATAGTCCTGTTCAAGCTGCCAGGTTTCGAGCAGCAGACGGAACTTCACAGACAAGGAAAGATCCGCTTGCCGTAGTCGCTGCTGCAATTGCAGGGCCGCATTGATTCTTTCCTCATGGTGAAAGGGCAGATCCAGAACAACAAATTTCTCCAGCGAGTCTGCCATGCCTCGCATCAACGGCACGATCCGTTGCTGCGTAATTCCGGCTTCTTCAACCTGCTTTTTCAGGCTCTCGATACGGACTTCCTGCGAGGCTTCAAGCTGTTGCAGTTCGCGCGTGTAGGCTGCCTGGTACTCCGCGCTGTTCTGCACCCGCCGGTATTCTTCCAGCATCACCTCGGTTTCCCCGGCCATACGATCGATACGCTGTTGCGAGCGGGCAGCTTCGGTATTGGTTTTTGTGATGATCTCCCGGCTTTCTTTCAGCTCGGCAGCATCCAGGACAGGGGTGACAATAAATGCAACCAGGCAAACGACCGCGATGACTCGGGTAAAGGATGAAGGCTTAACGAACAATCACATGCCCCTTGGTTTATTCAATGACCCGTATATTCTTGCACAATGTCGCTATAGTTTTCGAGAAAGCCGAGCAAAAAGCCCAAATTCTTTGCGAAATATGCCAGTGGTGCTGGTATTGATGCAGAAGAGGTGGAAAATTCACCCGCATCTTTTACACTAGCGCCTTGTTCACTCATTTACCCCTGAGAAAATTTTATGACCCGCTGGTTAAAAGAGCCGTTGTTCCACTTCCTGCTGATTGGCGCTGGCTTGTTCATGCTCTACGGATGGCAATCGGATGAGGATGCCACACGACCTGACCAGATTATTTTTACCGAGGCCAAAATAGACCAACTGATTAATCTGTGGGAACGTAAATGGCAGAGACTGCCAACCCAAAGGGAATTGCAGGGTCTGATTGAACAACAAATACGTGAAGAAGTGCTTTACCGTGAAGCCCTGGCCATAGGTCTCGACAAAAATGACCAGGTGGTTCGTCGCCGCATGTCCCAGAAAATGGAATTCATTTCCAATGACCTGGCATCCCTGGCCGAACCCGATGATGAACAGTTGCAAACTTACCTTGATGAACACGCGGAGAAGTTCTCTATACCCCGGCGCATCAGCTATTCACAGATCTACCTGAATGTAAGCCAGCGCGGTGAACAGATATACGCCGAAGCCGAAAAACTTCTTGAAGAATTGTCTGAATCGGCCGTCGATATCGATATTTCCATGCTGGGTGATTCATTCATGGGTGGTTATAACTTTAACGATGAAACCGATTATGGTGTGTCCCGGATATTTGGCCAGGCATTTACACAACAGATATTCAAACTCCCGGTCGGTAAATGGGCTGGACCGGTCGAATCGGGTTACGGTCTGCACCTGGTCAGGGTCGATTCGCGGACTGATTCACGTCTGCGGTCACTGGATCAAGTACGTGACAAGGTCCGTGTTGAATGGGTGGCGGAACAACAACGCAAAACCAACGACATGCTGTATTCCGAGCTACGCAAGCGCTATGAAATCATTATCGAAGGTCCTTCTGCCAAACCACTTAATACCGATAACAGCGGATAAGCATGTACAGGCTATTCACCATACTTTTGGTTTTGTTGTGGTTTACCAACTCCGCGATGGCGGACGAAATTCGCCCGGGTTACCTGGAACTGAATACCTCTGACGGCCTGGTTTATTCGGTCAAATGGAAGGTGCCGATGAAGGGTGACCTGGTGTTAAGCCTGAACCCGGTACTGCCGGATTCATGCACTGAACGCACCCCCCCCGGCAGCATGCAAAGCGGTGCTGCCATGATTACCCGCTGGTCTCTCACCTGTACTGCCGGAATTTATCAGAAACAGATACGCATTGATGGTCTTGAAAACACCATGACCGATGTGCTGGTCAGGGTTGTCCACCAGGATGGCATCACACAGATGGTGAGACTGACACCCTCTGAAACCGGCTTTAAAGTCGCGGCAAAAACTTCCAGTCTCGACGTAATCAAGGTTTACACTGCTCTCGGCATTGAGCATATCCTGCTGGGTGTTGACCACCTGTTATTTGTATTTGCCCTGTTACTGATCGTCAATGGCTGGCGGCGCCTGGTTGGCACCATCAGCGCTTTTACTTTGGCGCATAGCATCACGCTGGCTGCCGCGACCATGGGTTATGTTTATGTACCCCAGGCCCCGGTTGAAGCAGTTATTGCATTGAGCATCCTCTTTCTTGCAACTGAAATCATACATAACCGACAAGGAAAACCAGGGCTGGCAAAACGCTTTCCGTGGCTGGTAGCATTTATTTTTGGCCTGTTACACGGTTTCGGTTTTGCGGGAGCACTGGCCGAGATCGGGCTTCCACAACAGTCTATCCCGCTAGCATTGCTTTTCTTCAATGTTGGTGTTGAATTGGGTCAGTTGCTATTTGTTGCTGCCGCAGTCGGTGCTGGCTGGGTTTTGAAAAAACTGGTGGC
>CBDTVF010000231.1:0-5488 GCA_965363775.1 uncultured Gammaproteobacteria bacterium | reverse complement strand
GTGCTAATGATGACACGATGATTACCGCCATTCAGGTTTGCGCTGCCGTTGGTATATTTTCGAGGTGTGCCCCTGGAATAATCCCATTCGTCATCGGTTTCAATATCAATATCAAAATCGCTGTTGAGTGTGTACTTATCGCTGCTGTTATTGGTCACACCCAGTTCTACGGATAAATCCATTGAGAAATCGGCTGGCAGGGTCAGCAGGATGTCACCGGTACCGGAAGTCAGGCTGATATCCCCATTGTGTGCGGCATTCTCTGCTACAAACACTTCAATTTCACCGGCACCAGTCCCGGCTTTTACCCAGCCCGCCAATAGGTCAATTTCTATGTCACCACCACCAGTTCTTGCTGAAACAAATCGGTCTGCGCCTTTCACCCGGATATTGCCGCCACCGGTGTACACATCTGCACCCTCGGGTGCCGCCGCGACCCTAATCTTTCCACCCGCGTTGGAGATCAGCACGGTCTCCTCACTGGCATCCTCCAGCTTGCTTTTATTCGGAGAAAGAATGGTGCCATCATTGCCATAGACTTTCCTGTACGTGACCGTGCCACCTCCGGACGAGGCTTGAATGTCACCCGTCACATTTTCCACCAGGACCTCTCCACCACCGGTGCGCACTTCACCGTCAAGCGTGGAATTCTGCACCAGGATACGACCACCACCGGTGCGTAAATTCACCTGACCGGCGAGATCATCCAGGCGTAAGGCGCCACCACTCGTCTTTCCAGAGAACTCGCCCTTTAATCCGCTTAGCTCGACACTGCCGCCCGCGGTGTATAGATCAAGAATCAATTCCCTGGGCGCCTTGAATTCGAAGAAAAGATTCGATTGATTGATGCCCTTTAGCGCATTGGCATCGACCGACAAACCACCCGCAACATTTTCTATGTCAATCTTGTAATGATCGAGGCTGGTTTGCTTGTCCCCGTAGGTAACTTCTATACCAGGTTGATCCCAGCCTTTAACATTTATGCTTCCACCCACTGATAAATTGAGGCTGAGTGTTTGACCGGGCTCGAAATCAAAACGCTCGGTAAATTGATTGTCGGCAGCTGACAACTGCGTCGCCATCAGCATGGTTGTGCCAATAAGCGCCGACATACGGATGGACCTGATGATGCTTAGGTTGATATTCATATCAAATTTCCTCATTTTCTATGTAATGAAATAAGTAGGTCTCGCGAACTGCTCGCTGCCATGGTGTTCACAATGAAGTCTCCGATGACAGGTCGGTTTTAAGCTCTCGAGCACGTTGAAAAACGGCAGGGTTGGTCGCTTCACTACCCTGTCGGATGATGGTTTCAAGTGTATCCGGCCCCTGGGACTGACCAACGAGATGCTCCAGTGCCAATAAGCGCACCTGCACCGAATCATCGTCCCGTAGTGCACCGACCAGGGCCAACTGGATCTGTTCGTTGTCACTTTTTCCGGCCAAAGCATTCAGAGCCGCGATACGCATGGTCTGGTCGGGGTCTTGTTGCAAAGCAACCACCAGGGCCCTGGTCAGTCGCTCATCTGTACTCAGCGCGGCGATTTCCATGGCCCGAATTCGCCTGCCCATCGAATCGGAATTGAGAATTGCATGGGTCAATATGTCACCGGCCACCGGCGAGTTCAGGCCGGTGGTCAAATTGACATTGCGGCAGACGTCAAAATCAAGACTCACCCTTGTTTCGTTCCAGTCACGCACCACAACATCGGAAAAAAACAGGGGTGCATCCCAGGAGTCCTCCAGGCTTCTTTCGACGCTGGCCTGCCTGGTAATCGCGTTAAGTAGCTGGTCATCGACCGAGGATGACTGCGAAAACCAAGTGCCCAGGAATACACCAAGTACCAGCGCGGCTGCGGCTGCAAATGCCGGTACAAAAGCCGGAAAGCTTCGATTAACGCGACGATTGCGCTCACCAGGACTGCCATTCGAAATTTGACTCAATACACGTGACCGCATAGCCCGCAGTGCTTGCTGTGATGGATCGGCGACAGGGTCATCCATCCGCATCAGTTCTTCATGTATCTCCATCAGTGATCGGCAATCGACACAGGACACTAAATGTTGATCCAGTATTTCCTGGTCAGACGGCAACAATTCGCCGGCGAGAAAGCGTTCAAATATCGCTCGTATCTGTTTACAGCTATGCATAATCACGCCTCCGTTGAAACGTCGTGGTGTTGCGTAGTTTTTCCAGGCTGCGAAAAAGAATGCTTTTCACCGCACCCTCACTGCTATTAAAGACGGCGGCAATCTCACGCAGGGAAAATTCTTCGAAGTACCGTAATGAAACAGCCAGCCGTTGCTTGGAACTGAGTTTATTGAGCTCAGAAAGAATAATGCCCTGGTATTCCTGCCTCGCGACCTCTTCGACCTGAACAGAGCGCAAGACCGGCGTATTGACCGGTGTTAATTCTTCAGTTACACGTTCATTTTTATGTTGCCGGAACCATGAAATACTTTCGTTGTAGGCGATGCGCAGCAACCAGGCCTTAAATACGCCGGCGCCAGAATAGCTTGTCAGATTTTTGTGTGCCTTCAGGAACACATTTTGTGTAATGTCCATGGCGCAATCCGGGTTTTTGGCATAATCAATTGCAATGCGAAAGACAAGCCTTTCATAACGTTTCATCAATACCCCGAATGCGAGTGTTGATCCGGAATGAATCTCATCAATCAGGACATCATCACTCATTAACACTGATTCGCTGTTTGCCATATGTACTTTGAAATATTTGTTTTGGTTCAACTGATCTGAAATAAAGCCACGCCTTGTGCACTAAGACGCAATTGCCTGGAAAGGGTTAGCATTTAGTTGCAACAAGTAGATAGAACACGCGATGAAACCCGGATTGACGCAAGCAGGGCGATTAAAAAAAGGGGCCGGATACTCAAAAAGTGTGTCCGGCCCCCTTTTATAACTATAACCGTAATTTAGTCTTCGATCTCTCCGCTGGCTATGCGCTTGTTATAGATCTTTTCGAGTTCGTACACGTCCTGCATCAATTCGAAGAAACCGTGCCAATGAGCGTAATCAGGGGCTCCGTGGGTTGCACCCATACGGGCACGACGACCTTCGTGATGCCACAGGAAGTAGTACTTCACCTGGAAAGCATCGGTCCACGGGTTGTCACGCAGCAGGCCCTTGGCTTTCAGGTCGTTGAGCATGGTTAGCGCCGGTTTGTAGTAGCCCTCGTTGTAAAGATTCACAGCCTTGTCCGCCTGGGTAAAGAACCCGTTAGTGTGATCCGAACTGTGACAGGACTTACAAACCTTGCGCATTTTCTTTCGGCCTTCCGGGCCATCGCCGAGCAGCGGGCTCATGGGATCATCAGAACCACGTACCGATGAACTCTTCGACCACTGCACCCAGTAGAGCCGGTCGCTGACGTTGTGGGTCATTTTCAAGTCATCACCCACCTGGCTCATGTGGCATGAAGCACAAGTCGGCGCACGGTAGTCCTCACCGGGCTGCCACTCGCCGGGCTTGCCGTCGAAATTCCAGGTATGGCCCTCAGTCTTGTAAATCTGTCCGTGTTTGCTGTTCTCGTAGATCTCGATATTGGGATGGTCAGGACCGAGATGACACGAAGCACAGGCGTAAGGTTTGCGGGCTTCCTCGTTGGAGAAGCTATGACGCGTGTGGCAAACGCCACAACTGCCCGTGCTGCCGTCGGGGTAGACATTACCGATTCCTGAGTTTGGCCACGTTTCCGGCGTCGGGCGACCCTTCTCATCCAGTTTGATTTCCGTGCCATGACACTGCATACAACCCGTCTCGTCGGGGGCGCCGCCGAACTCGGGATGTTCCCTGCCCTCATGTATAGAGGTTAAGGCGTGAAGACTATCCTTCGGAATTTGCTGCTTGTATGCCCTGAAATGGCCACTTTGGTTAAACTCCTCTACCTGGTCAGCATGGCAAGTTCCACAAACTGTGGGTGGCACCAGCACGGAGACCTTTACATCGGTCCCTGGATGCTTTGATCCCATAGGAGAATCGGCGTCCACCACGTGGCAGTCGTAGCACGACACCGCGTTTTCCGCGTGCAAGCTACTCTGCCAGTCCGCCACCATTGCCGGCACCTTCTTTTTATGGCAATCGACACACTCCTGCGCCTCCTCACTCAGAGCTTCTGCCATTGATGACCCGGAAATGGCCACGCCAACCATAAGCAATACAGATACCCAAACTTGACTAAAAGTTAATCGACTCATCATTCATGCCTCATGAAATGTTTTGTTTTTGTCGGAGAGTAGATTATAAGTAAATCAAACGCTGTATTGGCAAAAACATCTGCAGATATCGCAAAAAGAGGCCAGATACTTTTTCGATCACCAATCAGAGTTCTCATCCATGTATTTGGCACCTGAAGACAGGGTTAAGATCTGGTAGGTTGATTGAAAACAGGAACAGAGGACCGGGCGAGA
This sequence comes from uncultured Gammaproteobacteria bacterium, assembly GCA_965363775.1. Taxonomy (GTDB): domain Bacteria; phylum Pseudomonadota; class Gammaproteobacteria; order Xanthomonadales; family SZUA-36; genus SZUA-36. The sequence goes on along the minus strand of CBDTVF010000231.1, from coordinate 1,060 downwards.
CGGGCAAAGCCATCGCCCTGCCCTTTAGCCCTGATCAACCCTTTTCATCCTGCTTTCAAGCCAGGTCGCTATGTCCTCGATTGCCATTCTCTTCTGGATAACATGATTGACTAAAAATGTCTCGCCGTCGTCAGCTTTAACACTCAGACGATAGCCGTTCATTCGTAAGAAAATTGCGCTGGCGGCAAATGCAACACGTTTATTCCCATCTACAAAGCAATGGTTCTGGCAAAGACTCTGAAGCAGCGCCGCTGCCTGCATCGACAGGGACTCATAATAACCCGTCTGCGGTCTGATCAAAGCGCTCTCCAACAAGCCCATGTCACGCACACCAAGCGGACCGCCAAAACGAAGTATCAGTTGTGCATGTAGATCGAGGGTTTCCTGCAGGGTGAGGTATAGAATCGGCTGTTCCACTACTTCGCCAGTCTTTTCAATAATTCGGCGTGATCTTCAAGCACCTCACTCATGGCGCTACGGAAAGCCGGACGGACACTGGCCCTTTTCAGGTACTCTCCAACCGCCTCTGTGACCACACCGGAAATGCTCCTCCCCGTGCTCTTGGCATAGGCACGGAGTTCTTCAAGTGTGGCTTCTTCAATTTGCGTTGCGAATTTTATTTGTTTCATTACTGTATATTTCATGAAATATCATGAATTGTCAAGAAAGCACTATAATCGGGGTCAGAGGCAGTTGATTGAATGTCCGAAAATGTCGTATATATGTCATATCGGACACTTCATGAACGAGTTAGAGTATCGTCATGGAAATGAACAGACGACACAATATCGCTTTTCTCGGCTTTGACCGGGTCCAGTTGTTGGACCTGGTTGGTCCGTTGGAGGCCTTTACTACAGCGAATGATGTGGTAGATGGACGCAAGTACCACTGCTTCATAGTGAGCGAAAACCCGACCTTCACCAGCGAATCCCGAATACGTTTGCTGAGTGATTATCAAATCGAAGACACACCAGAAATTGACACCTTAATCATTCCCGGCGGTGTAGGTGCACGCGAACCGGCCATTACGTCGCAGATTCGTCCATGGGTCGACCAACAT
>CBDTVF010000230.1:0-5535 GCA_965363775.1 uncultured Gammaproteobacteria bacterium | reverse complement strand
ACTTACCGGGGCTGACCTGGCAGCCCAGTGACAGGGAAGAAAACCTGGCTGGACTGGAAACCTGTTTTTCAGCCGAGGCCAATGAGCGAATTTTGCCGCTATTAAAACTGGATGTTATCCACGACCCCTGGCCGGCCTGTTCCTATGACGCCGCATACTCAGCCAATACCGCCCATATTATGTCCTGGGATGCCGTGATCGCCATGTTTACGGGGGTAGGTGCTCTGCTGGTCACCGGTGGCAAATTTTGTCTCTACGGGCCGTTCAATATCGATAAGCTGTTTACATCCCAGAGCAACGCGCGCTTTGATGCACACTTGCGTGCTCAAGATTCGCAGATGGGTATTCGTGATATGGGTGCAATTGAAGCACTGGCAAATCTACACCATATGCAACTTGAACAGAAAATTGTGATGCCTGCCAATAATTTCATCCTGGTATTTGCTAAATCATGACAAATACCGATGATTTCTCCTGGCCGCGGTTGATCCAACAGGCGCAAGGCCTGCCGGGTGTGTTGGATGTTGACAGCTCACGCCATGACCGTTTCTCCCGGGAAGATGAAGACAGTCTGATGTTACTGGCAGACCTATACTTGTCTTCAGTGGTCTGAAACGTCTTCTTTTCGGACCAGGTTCAGTAGTTTGCCATTGCGCGCTTCGCGTTTGAATTCACCCGCAAATTCAATGATTGCAAGGGTTCCCGGGGCCATTTTATGAGGGCCATCAGGCTGGTCTTCCTGCAACAGCTTGGTCAGTATGGCTTCAACACCGGGGTTGTGTCCGACCATTAAAAGCCGTTCACTGTAACTGAAAGCATCCTCGGCCAGGGTCAATAGCATATTCAACGATGCACCATACATCGACTCAACGTAATCGGTGCTCCCGAGCAACTTCGGCCAGTGGGAAAGAAAGGCAGCGAGCGTTTGCCGTGTACGTTTTGCCGGCGAGCATAAAATGGTATCAGGTAACTTCAAAGTGTCCAGTGCCCAGTCGGAAACCAGCTGCGCATGACGGTTGCCATTCGAACTCAATGATCTGGAAAAATCATTACCCAGCGGGCTCCAGGGTTCTGCCTCGGCATGGCGTAGTAAGTAAAGCTGTTGATTCATTTATTTCTCATGATTTAAAAGGCGGATTACTCCACTGATACGTGTTCTTGCGGTGAGGATATCCGCGATACCGGGTATTTGTTCTGCAGCTTTGGTGTTCATCGGCATATAATACTGGCCCCTTCAACCACTTCACCAGCAGAAATTGTATAAAGGAAAAGGTTTATGAAAGAAGGCATAGCCGGCAAGGCCATTTATCGCAAAGACTATACGGTTTATCCCTGGAACGTTCATCAACTGGATCTGCATTTTGACATTGGTGCTGAAACCACCATTGTCCGTGCGCAGATGGAGTTTCAACTGAAGTCCGGAGTCAGTGCCCGACAGGATATCGTTCTGCATGGTGATGACCTGCAACTGGTATCAATATCACTCAATGACCGCGAACTGGGTGAGAATGATTATTGCATCGAAGGCGAGACACTGACCATTCCTGAGGCACCGCCGCAGAGCGTGATCAAAACAGAAGTCCGGATTCATCCGGCGAAAAATTTTGCATTTGAAGGGCTTTATCTTTCGGGTGAATTTTTACTCACTCAGTGTGAGGCGCAGGGATTCCGTAAAATCACCTGGTTCCCGGACCGTCCGGATGTGATGACCACTTACAGCGTTACGTTGGAAGCGGAAAAATCAGGATTTCCGGTATTGTTGTCAAACGGTAACCTGGCGGATAGCGGCGATTTGCCCGGTGGACGTCACTGGGCACGATGGGAAGATCCTTTCCCCAAACCTGCCTATCTTTTTGCACTTGTCGCGGGTGACCTGGCGCTGGTTGAAGACCATTTTACGACCCGAAGCGGTCGGGATGTTTCCCTGAGAATTTATGTCGAAGCCGAGAACCTCGATCGTTGCGAGCACGCGATGGAATCGCTGATCAACGCCATGAGATGGGATGAGGAAAGATTTAATCTCGAATACGATCTGGATGTTTTTCACATTGTCGCCACCAATGATTTCAACATGGGTGCAATGGAAAACAAGTCGCTGAATATTTTCAATTCCAAATATGTTCTGGCAAGACCGGATACGGCGACCGATGCTGATTACCAGGGTATCGAAGGTGTTATTGGACACGAGTACTTTCATAACTGGACCGGCAATCGCGTTACCTGCCAGGATTGGTTCCAATTGACACTGAAAGAAGGTCTGACCGTATTTCGGGATGAAGAATTCTCGGCCGATATGCAATCGCGTGCGGTTAAACGTATTCAGGATGTGCGTGGCCTGCGAAGCCGACAGTTTCCCGAAGATGATGGTCCGATGTCACACCCGATACGGCCGGATCGCTATTTGGAAATTAATAATTTTTATACCGCGACTGTCTATCAAAAAGGCGCAACCATTATCCGTATGTATCACACCCTGCTGGGAGAAAGTGGTTTCCAGAAAGGTATGAAGCTGTATTTTGAACGGCATGATGGTCAGGCGGTAAGCTGTGATGATTTTCGTGCTGCAATGGCGGATGCAAATGATGTCAATCTTGATCGTTTTGGGCGCTGGTACAGCCAATCCGGCACACCTCAGGTGCATATATCCGATCATTATGATGCTGAGGCGCAAAAATACACATTGACCCTGGAGCAACATACTCCTCCAACACATGATCAGAAAGAAAAACGACCACTGGTATTGCCATTTGCAGTTGGATTGTTGACTGAAAAAGGTGAAGAGTTACCGCTTCAATTGGAGTCTGAGACCGAGGCGGTGGCTGGCACCCGTCTGTTGGTGATGGAAGAGGCACGGCAAGAGTGGACCTTTTTCAATATCCCGGAGGCCCCCGTGCCTTCCCTGTTCAGGGATTTCTCTGCACCGGTAAAAATAGTCTTCGATTACTCGCCCGCGCAATTAGCCACGCTGATCGCACATGACAGCGATGCATTCACACGCTGGGATGCGGCACAACGTATGGCGGAGAATGCCATCCTTGAACAATGCGGGCGGCATGCGAATGGTCAGGAAATGGCGCTTGAACCAACCCTGGTCAAGGCATTCAGGGGAATATTGTCAGATCAGCAGGCAGACCCGGCATTGCTGGCTGAAGCCATGAGATTACCGGATGAAGACTATCTCGCAGATCAGATGGGAGTGGTTGATGTTGATGGAATTCACGCAGCAAGAAATTTCGTCAAAGAAGGATTAGCCAGAAATCTGCAAGAGCTCTTCACGGAGCGTTACAACGCACTGAATGACAGGCAGCCTTATCAGAAGTCTGCTGCAGCGATGGCGCGCAGGAGCCTGAAGAATATCTGCTTGTCATATTTGCTTGATACTGAAGCGGGTGAGACATTGGCCGCTATTCAGTTGGAATCGAGTGACAATATGACCGATACCCTGGCCGCTCTCCAAGGCTTGATTCTGAAAGGTTCTTGCATGGCTGAATCAGCGCTTTCCAGCTTTGAAGCCGGTTGGAAAACAGATGCCCTGGTCATGGATAAATGGTTCGTCATGCAGGCCATCAAGCCTGGCGCTGATACGGCGAAAACTGTACAGGAATTAATGGGCCATCCGGCATTCAGTATTCAGAATCCAAACAAGGTGCGAGCCTTGATTGGTGCGTTTTCGATGTTGAATCCAACCGGATTTCATACCATTGATGGTTCAGGGTATGAATTTCATGCCGATCGGGTCATCGAACTGGATGGAATCAATCCACAAATGGCGGCCAGGATGGCATCAGCCTTCAACCGTTGGAAACGCTATGATGATGACAGAAAAGCATTGATGAAAGTGCAGTTGCAACGTATTGCATCGGTTGATGATTTGTCGGGTGATGTGTCCGAAATCGTCAACAATGCGCTGCGTCAGGCTGATACTCAGTAAACGATACGTTTTTAGCCATTCTATTCAGGAGCAGTTCATGCTGGCATTGCGAATGACACTGACATGTATGTTCACGCTTTTGTTATCGGCATGCGCTTCCCGCTCTGCAGAGCCTGTTACAGCACTTCAGATAGAAGGGCTGCTGATTGAAAATAGTACGCAGATGTGGCTGTCTGCGGTCAGGATACTGGTACCGGCAACCGGCAACTTTGTTTCATGCAGTACTATCACTCCGCAGTCAAAGTGTTCAACCACCTTCCCGGAAACCAGCTACACGGGTAATCCGGTTGAAATCACCTGGAACCAGGGCGGCCAGGCACATTCAAGCGGGGTGTTTGTCATTCAACTTCCGGCTGACCTGAATTATGAAAAACCTGCCAGGATCCTTGTTGTTATTGCCGGTCCTGGCTTGGCTGGCGCAGTGATTACGCAACACTAACACGCCAGTTCAACTGGCGGGATATCAGTTATTTTTGAGTGCTTTCAGAAACAGCTGACGTTCCAGATCTGCATCGGTACGTGTTGGAAATTTTACCGGTAAGCGTAACTCGTTATTAAACGTGATATTGAACTGGTAGCCTTCCTCGTTATCCGCTTCAAAAACCCGGCTCACAAGCGCTACCTTATCAAGGACTATCGCAAATCCCTGCAGTTCGTATACTGATCTGCTCACAGAACATACTCCTTATTGTGTTATTCAGGTGGACACGGAATATCCAGCCTGTTTTCAGTTTTAGTTTATTGTACCTTGAGGATTGACCGGTCGGCTGCAAGATAACTTACGGCGGAGTTCAGCAACAGTTCACCTAAAAGCTGTTATTATTAGATTGAGGACGCCAATCGCCGACAGGTGTGGCACTGGAGAATATATGAAAAAGCTGCTGATTTTACCATTGCTCGTTTTATTAAGCGGCTGCGTGACGTATTACTATCCGGAAACAGCGTTGGAAGACGGTGTTTATTATGCCGAGGATGACCCGTCCTATAATGTCTACCAGGGTCATTACTCCGGTTACGCCTATTATCCCTGGTCATCGCTTGACTATTTCTACATGGGATACCACCCATACCCCCGTTATGCGTATTACTACGGCTATCCTTACGGGTTCAGCTATGGCTACTCGCCATGGCACTATCCATTTGGTTATTACGGCTACTATTCGCCGCTGTACGCCAGCTATTACCATTATCCTTTCTATCCTGCCTGGCGCCCCTATAACGGTTATTGCTCCCATTTTAGTAACTGTGATAACAAGCGAAAAAACCGCCGTGATAATGATGAGGAACGCCTGGTTGGAGATGGTAAAGATACTCGACGAAAACCTGCTGACAATGATTTAGATAATAGTGAGCTAGCCGCTGATCTCACAGAAGAAAAACGGATTTCCGAATTCAACACCGCCACACAGCCTTACCGTCGCCAGGTGTCGACAATGCCATCCGGATACTCCGGCAACCGGGGCATGGTGATCAGGAGCGGTGATTCCAACAAAATCGGTAAAAGTCGCATACAGCCTGACAAATCCGCGCCAACTTCGAACGGAATCGTAATCGCCGGGCCATCTTCACAACCTGCTTTGACTTCGGGAAGTAACCCGGCAAGC
>CBDTVF010000229.1:0-5537 GCA_965363775.1 uncultured Gammaproteobacteria bacterium | reverse complement strand
GGTCCAAGACAAGACGCAGTCCGCAGGAAATGGCATGTCCTTTTCAAGGGCTGCACCAAAAGTAGGCGCATTAGGCGACGCCGGGGGCATCTGGGTAGCTCCCTTCGGGCGAACCGTGAAGCGGTCGTTCGCGGTGTTACGCCTCTGGGTAAGGACTAGCCATTGCCGGCGAGACGTGCCTTGCGCCCAACCACTTCACGACTCGCTGAACCCTACACTATAGGCTTGACATGACACTAGTGCTGAATGACCGATCTGCTGCTACCATTGCAGCCATGAGAAAACTCAAATTGATATCGATTTTTAGCGGGGTTCTGTTGTCAGGGTATGTTGATGCAGATGTTCAGCTTGACCTGATTAAATTACCGCAGGGTTTCAGTATTGAAGTTTATGCCGAGGGTGTCGAAAACGCGCGCCAGATGGTGCGGGGAACTCAAGGGACAGTATTTGTGGGTAGTCGTCGTGCCGGTAAACTCTGGGCTGTAACCGATGCAGATGGTGACCAGCAGGCCGAGTCAGTCAGGTTGATTGACGAGGGTCTTGATCTGCCTTCCGGTCTGGAATTCCTCGATGGTTCACTTTATGTGGGTGCCCTCGACAAGGTACTGCGCTATGACAATATTGAAATGCTTTTGGATACCCCCCCGGAGCCAGTGGTCGTGACCGATGAGCTACCGGATAAGACACACCATGGCTGGAAATACCTGCGTTTCGGGCAGGACGGCAAACTGTATATCCCGGTTGGAGTACCTTGTAATATCTGCGATAAAGAAGGTTTCGGTGAAATTCGCCGTATGAACCCGGATGGCAGCGGTATGGAGACGTATGTCAAAGGTGTGCGCAATAGTGTTGGTCTCGCTTTTCACCCGGACAATGGTCAATTGTGGTTCACGGATAATGGCAGGGACAGGCTAGGTGATGATCTTCCTGCAGATGAGCTGAACCATGCACCGCAGGCCGGTCTGCACTTTGGTTTCCCCTATTGCCACCAGGGTGACCTGTTGGATGAGGAGTTTGGCAAGGGCAAATCCTGCGAGGATTATACCCCACCGGTTGCGAACCTCGATCCGCACGGCGCAGCACTGGGCCTGGCTTTTTATACGGGTGACATGTTTCCCGAAGAATTCAAAAATCGCCTGTTTATTACCCAGCATGGCTCATGGAACCGCTCTGAAAAGATCGGTTACCAGTTGAGGGTTCTGGATGTACAGGCGGATGGCAAGGTTCTGGACAACAAGGTATTTGCATCCGGTTGGCTGCAGAACGAAGAAGCCTGGGGACGCCCGAATGATGTCCTGGTGATGCCCGATGGTGCATTGCTGATATCGGATGATCAGGCCAATGTGATTTACCGGATCAGTTACACGCAATGACCCTGATCCAGATCATCGTGCTGTCCCTGATCCAGGGGCTGACAGAGTTTTTGCCGGTATCGAGTTCCGCGCACCTGATTCTTGGTAGCAAGGTGTTCGATTGGCCCGACCAGGGGTTGGTTTTTGACGTTGCCTCCCACCTTGGGACCTTGCTGGCGGTGTTGGTGTATTTCCGTGTGGATATACGGAACATGATCAAGCCATGGCTTGGCAGCGAAAAATCCGACGAGGCCTCGCGTAAGTTGGGACTGATCCTTGTAGTTGCCAGTATTCCTGCCATTTTGGCCGGTGGATTGCTACACGGCTGGGTCGAATCAGCTCTCAGGGATATACGCGTTATTGCCTTCAGCACGATTGGTTTTGGTTTATTGTTGTGGTGGGCGGATGCGCGATTTGCGCGCAGTAAGCTTCTTGTCGATATGAATATGAAATCAGGTCTTTTGATTGGTCTGGCACAAATGCTGGCATTGGTTCCTGGTACATCACGTTCGGGAATCACCATCACCATGGGGCGTATGCTGGGTTTTAATGCCGACAGTGCCGCGCGATTCTCATTTCTCCTTTCAATTCCGATCATTGCCGCCGCTGGAGCTTACGGTGTTTTGCGAATGATACTGAATGATGCCGCCATTGACTGGTTTCAGTTTGGTCTGGCGATCGGGCTTTCTGCCCTGGCAGGCTGGTTGTGTATTGCTGCGTTTCTTGCGCTGCTGCAACGTGTTGGGTTGGTACCCTTTGTTATTTATCGACTGGCCCTGGGCGTGGCTTTGCTTTGGATTGCGTTTTAAGAAAAACACGCACCAACATGGTGCATGCTGAATCAATTGGTGCGATAATGGTGCATTGCTAATTTCATTGATCTGCACTGATTCTTCCTGGACGAGCAAAAAGCTTCTAAAACGTTGGTAATTGACGTGAAAATCCCTCTAAATCCGTTGAATCAAATTTTGCCATGATTCTTTACTTTTGCATCAAGTTGGCACGAGACCTGCATATATAAACTGACCCAATATGGAACGCTTTTCGAACAACAGCACAGGAACAATGATATGAGTATAGAAAACATTCAGAAATTGATCGTCGATAATGAAGTTGCCTTTATTGACTTAAGGTTTTGTGATACATCAGGCAAAGAACAGCACGTTACGATGCCTGTTAATGTGATTGACGAAGATTTTTTTGAAGAAGGAAAAATGTTTGATGGCTCTTCCATCAATGGTTGGAAAGGCATTAACGAATCGGACATGGTGCTGATGCCTGATGCGGATTCTGCCGTAATGGATCCCTTTATGGAGCACTCCACGTTGATTATCCGTTGTGATGTGCTTGAGCCCGATACCATGGAAGGTTACAACCGCTGCCCGCGTTCACTGGCCAAACGTGCTGAAGCTTACCTGCAATCATGTGGTATAGCCGATCAGGCCTTCTTTGGGCCTGAGCCTGAGTTTTTCGTGTTTGACAGCGTCAGTTTTGGCACGGATATGCATTCAACTTTCTACAATATTGATTCCGAGGAAGGTGATTGGAATACCGGCGCGGATTACGAAGAAGGCAATCATGGCCATCGTCCACGCGTCAAAGGCGGTTATTTTCCGGTTCCACCGGTTGATAGCCTGCACGATCTGCGTAGCAATATTTGCGAGATACTGGAGAAAATGGGTGTGGAGGTCGAGGTACATCACCATGAGGTAGGTACTGCCGGCCAATGTGAAATCGGTACCAAGTTCAGTACCCTGACCCGCAAGGCGGATGAGTTACTCGTGTTCAAATATGCAACTCATAACGCCGCGCATGCCAGTGGTCGTACTGCCACGTTTATGCCGAAACCGCTGGTTGGCGATAACGGCTCAGGTATGCACGTACATATGTCCCTATTCAAGGATGGCGAAAACATGTTTGCCGGTGAAGAATACGGTGGTTTATCCACCATGGCTTTGCACTATATTGGTGGTATTTTCAAACACGCGAGAGCCATTAATGCATTTGCCAACGCTTCGACCAATAGCTACAAACGCCTGGTTCCGGGTTTCGAGGCTCCTGTTATGCTCGCTTATTCTGCGCGTAACCGTTCGGCTTCTTGTCGTATTCCGCATGTTAGTAACCCGAAAGGGCGCCGTATCGAAGTGCGTTTTGGCGATCCGGCAGGCAACGGCTACCTGATGTTTTCCGCCATGATGATGGCCGGTATTGACGGGATCATCAACAAGATTGATCCGGGTCCCGCCATGGACAAAGATCTCTACGATCTGCCAGCTGAGGAAGTCAAAAATATTCCGACAGTTTGTTCCAGCCTGGCCCAGGCGCTCGAAGCGCTGGATGGTGACAGGGAATTTCTGAAGGCAGGTGGTGTCTTTGATGATGACCTGATTGATGCTTATATCGAACTGAAGATGGAAGAAGTCACGCGTTTCCGCATGTCAACGCACCCAGTCGAGTTTGATATGTATTATTCTATATAGAGGAACTGTCAATCGGCAGTTCCAGGGAAACCGGTATACCCCGCAGTTTGCGGGGCATGAAATAAGCCGGTATGAACTATAGGACCTGGCGATGAAATTGATGACGCACAAAACATTTTTTATGATTCTGGCAGCATTCACCCTGGCCATTATGGTCAGTCCATTGGCTGCGCAGGTATATAAAACCGTTGATAAAGATGGCAACGTGACCTACACCGATAAACCACCAGAGGATGGCGCCAAACCAATGGACCTGCCTCCATTGAGCGTTATTGAGACACCTGATTATGGGAAGACTGCAAGGCAGGTAGCTGAGGAAGCAGAGGCGGCAGGCGGAGAAAAAGAGGTTCCATTAAGGACATTGCGCAATAGATTCAAGGACTTTGCGATCATTGCCCCGCTTCAGGAAGAATCTGTCTGGCGGCCGGATGGCCCGATTTCGATTGCCTGGAGTTCCAGCAAACAGTTGATCGAGGGTATGACGGTGCAGATATTTCTGGATGGTCAACAGCAGGCAAATACCACTGCACCAATGATTCCAGTGAGCGGACTGGAGCGTGGAGAACACACGGTTACGGCCACGATAAAAGACGCCAAGAATCGCACGGTTGCAACCGCAGAGCCGATCACTTTCTTCATCAGGCAGCCCGGCCTCTACAACGCGGCCCGCCCTAGACCACGCGGTGGCGGTTAATTCTATGCCCTTCACACCATGCTTGATTCACTCTCGACCGCGATTGTAGAACTGGACGAGCATGGCTGTGTTCAGCAAATGAACGCAGCTGCCGAGCATTGTCTTGCGACTGGCAGGGAACGTGCCCGGGGTGGCTTGTTACAGGATATTGAAGGTATTCCTGAGTCACTATCCCAGGCCATTTCAGCAACAGCCTCCGAACAACGTGGTCGCCATTTGCGGGAATGTAAGCTCGCCGGCGGTTTGTTTGACTGCACCATCCAACCCTTGCCCCAGCAACACATGTTGTTGGAGTTTTATGACCTCAAATGGCAACAGCAACAAAGTAAATTACAACAGCGCGAAGTACAGACCGGAATGATGGACCTGTTAAGACGCAATCTTGGGCATGAAATTCGAAATCCATTGGGTGGGATTCGTGGTGCAGCGCAAATGATGGCAGCCGAGCTGAATGGAAGTGAATTGGGTACGTTGGCAGAGTTGATCATGCGCGAAGTGGATCGGATTGACGAATTGCTGGCACGTTTCGGACAGCCTGAGCTTGAGTGCCATCCGGTAGACATTCATTACGTTGTGCAGGAAACCACCGAGCTTTTGCGTCTGGAATCTGCTCAAAGCGTAAAAATTATTCAAAATTATGACCCCAGTATCCCTAAAATCTCAGCAGATGCCTCAGCACTACGACAGTTGATGCTAAACCTGCTACTTAATGCTTTTCAGTCCGGAGCAAACCTTATTGAAATCCGAACCCGCGTTGACTACGACGCTGCTTTGTTGAAACCGGGCTCAAGCCGTGTTGTCCGGCTTGATATCAAGGACAACGGCTGCGGTGTACCGGAAGCACTGCGCAGTATGTTGTTCCTGCCGATGGTGACCGGTCGCCGTGACGGTACCGGTCTTGGACTTGCGCTGGCACAACAGATTGCCGCGGCTCACGATGGCATCTTGACTTATGCACCGCTGGAGCCGGGTAGTCGTTTCACATTGAGGCTGCCACTGGAACGCTCCAAT
>CBDTVF010000228.1:0-5551 GCA_965363775.1 uncultured Gammaproteobacteria bacterium | reverse complement strand
TGAAACAATCGCGCCGCACACAGCTCAGGCTGCCCTCTCGACCGTTTACCGGCCTCACCTTGTCCTGAACATAACCCGCGATTTCTCTTTAGTTCTGATCAATATGTATCTCGTGCGTAACAAGTTACGCACCCTACGGTTTTGATCATTTTATGATTCCCAACAGTTCGTAGGCTTCTTCGCGCTGGCGTTCCATATCGGTTTCGAAGCGTGTCAAAAAATCCTGATAACCGGGTTCGCCGGACAGTTGGCTGAAAACCACGTCAAAAAGCAAAGTATCCCGCCAGCCAAACCGCCATTTTTTATCCCATGTACTGTTAAGTAATTGCAGCGCATCGCCATTTTGACCGCGGATGGTGGCGATTGCTGCCCGCAAAAGGTCTGGGCCCCAGACGCCCCATACCGGGTGTAACTCATCTGCATTGGCAGCTGCGATACTCAATAACTCTTCCGGACGATCAGACAAAGGTTCAGCAAGTTTGAGCAGGGCTGCAATCTGGATAATCTCCCAGGTCTGGACATGAACATTCTCTGGTGCTTCAAGCGATGCTTGAAATGCCCAGTCAAAAGTTTCCCTGTAGACCATGAGGCCCGCCTGGTAGTCGCCCTTTAGTCCGGATTCGAAAGCCCAGATTTGCCGGAAGTTAAAACTGGTGCCATGCCGGTCTTCCAGTTTTCTTTCAAGTACTTGCTTGACGAGCTTGTGCGCCAGTTCGTGTTGCTCACGGTACTTGTAAAGGCTCAGCCGGGATCGCAATGGAAAGGCCTGTCCGGTTCCAGCAGTATCGGCACGTTGTAGCCACTTTTCAGCCTGTTCAACATCACCCAGGTCTAACCAAAGGTCGCTAACCGCCGATACCATTTCGAAGTCACCCGGATCTCTCTCGACAGCATCAATAAATCCTTTGGTTGCGCGTGCCATGTCACCGATGTTCAGGTAAGCCAAGGCCTCGCCATACCAGCCCAGCGGGCTCTCCGGATCAATTTCTTTAATTCGTGAGCAGGAGTGTCCCGCAGCATCAGTGTTTTGTAGGAATCCATTGGTCTGGCAATGTTCCCATAACACCTGTACTGAATAAGGCTCGATTGCCAGGGCGGCATCTATCAATTCAAGGCCCCGATCAACCTGCCCATCGTTATAAAGGAATCTGCCAAATGCCTGCAAGCCGGTGGCGTTGCGCGGATCTGCGTTCAGGGCAGCAGTGAACGCCTCATCTGCTGCCTGAAAATCATCTTGATAGACTCGATATATTGCCAACTGGATACGGGCATTGCTGTTGTCCGGTTGTTCCCTGATGATTGCTTCGAGAAAAGGCATACCCCGGTTCAGGGCTTCCTGACGGGTTATTACACCAGTCTTAGCCATATGCGACCAGGTGTTGATCAAACCAAGTTTTGCCGGTGTAAATGTGGGGTCCAGGGTAACGGCCTGTTGAAACTGACTGGCAGCGTCATTTAACGACTCGAAGCTGTTTTTGTTCAGGTTCTGTAATGCCCGTAGGTAAATGTCATAAGCACTGATTTCAGTGCTCACGAGTTGCTCCAGGCGAACCTCGTCTTCACCCAATAAGGTGATGCGCATTGCCTGCGCGACCTTGCGTGCAATTTCATCCTGGATCGCAAAAATATCATCGAGTTCGCGGTCATAGGTCTCGGACCACAGATGAAAACCGTCATCAACGTTGATCAACTGTGCCGTGATGCGAACCCTGTTACGTTTTTCATCCTTGCGCACGCTACCTTCAAGAATTGTCGCGACATTCAGTTTTTTACCGATTGAGCGCAAGTCATCGTGTTGACCTTTGAATGCGAAGCTTGAGGTGCGTCCGGCGACACGTAATTCCTTGATCTTGGCCAGAATGTTGAGCAGTTCCTCGGTCAACCCATCAGAAAAGTACTCATTGCTGCTGTCTTCGCTCATGTTCACAAATGGCAGGACCGCGATGGTTTGGAATTCATTTGCCTTGGTTTCGACATTGGAGGCTTGCTCAGTCAATACCGGGGTAACAGGCTCTGAAAAGGTTCTTTCAATTCCGTAAAACTTGTCAAATAACAGGTAAATCACAGCAAGAACCAGCATCGTCATAATGGCATAATTCAGTTTCTTACCCGTTCGTGGTGCGATCGACCGCTTGCGATCGACATTCTCTTCGCGCTTAATGCCTTCTGGCGTCATTTCGAATGCCCAGGCTGCAAATATTACGATTGGCAGACCGATGGCAACGATGGTGACAACGATTGGGCCAATGGTTTCGGGCAGATTTAACAGCTCTGATAGCACATCCGTGAGTTGCAGTAACAACCAGGCACCCACCACGTAAGCAATACCCACGCGGAATACATTGCGACGTTTGAGTTCGTTAAAAAAACTCATTGAATCCCTCCACATGGCTGATAATTACAGCCACGTAGGGTGGGTAACTTGTTACCCACGATTGGCATACCATTTGTGACAACTTTAAATCGTGCGTAACGAGTTACGCACCCTACGGTGTGATGAGTTAGTCGGTGTATGTGTTTTTTGCACAACGACAGGCTTGTCGACTGAGAGAAATCCCGGACGACCATCTTATTTCCAGTGCTGAAATGAATAACATTCCGGCATTTTTTATTCCCAAAATAGGACAAGTCGTTTCTACCCCCGCAGTGAACGACAGGCCGATCGCTTGGTATTTAGTTACCGATCAAGACAATCTGCTTGTTATTTTTATAGTGTAGTTGCTCAAGTACATCTTTGCTCAAATTGGCGTGTTTTCCACATATAAGTATGTCGTTATTTTTGCTGATGCTTGACCATGGTGACACACATCATGGGCAGGTTGTTGATTTATTGTGGTAATTCCGTTGTTCTGACCACGGGCCCGAAGTACAGTGCATTAACCCATAATCGCTCGGTTCCTCGCCAGAATCCCCGGAAAACCGGGTTATTTGCAAAACGGACAACCAGTCCCTTGCCGTGGCGCTCGGCAATGACAGCAGGTTGTTCACTTATTTCAGTCAACCGCTGTCCACTTATATAGCCGCTTACCAATGGTTCGGGTGCATAACGCACTGGTGTTGTAAATGGGTTTTCACTGCTCTTCAAAAGTGTGCTGCCACGCCGAAACAACGGCATTTCTTTGTTATAACCGTAAGCGATGGGGTGGGTGGGGTCGACTATCGCCTTGACGATGGCTCCACCGATGGTCCTTTGTGCTTTCTGGTCATCAAAATCAGCATATGCCATGGCTTTTGCCGGTTTCTTGTCTGGTGCATCAGAAGAGTCCTTCTTGTCGCAGCCTTTCGCATTAAAACAGAGTGACTCCGACCAAATCGCTGCACCCTGAGCCGCGACAAGTACGCCACCATCATTGATCCATGAGGTGATTCGCTGTTTTTGGGCATTGCCAATGTTTGTATACCGGCCTTCAACCATCAACAGATGTGTATAGTTGTTCAGGTCAACTGATTTTAAACGTGATATGTCAACCATGACCGTTGCCACACCCAGGTTCTGATCAAGTTGGAACCAGGCTTCACCGGTATCATAACTACGCGCACCCCTACCGGCGATCAACAGTGGTTTAAACTGGGGTATTGCTTTGTAATGGCTGGTTCCCAGGCCCGGGCCACTCATGGCTAACTGCGTGTTGAATGAATGGATATCAATACCTTCTTCTGCCGCCTGTTGCAGTATTTTGAGGACAGACCCGGATTTATCCTGATCCTGTATTCCGCTGAGCAAGACCAGGCTGCCTTCGGTAAATTTCACTGAACCTGAAGAACTTGCCATGCTAAATGGCTTGGTCGCGACGCGAACCCTGGCTTTGGCATCAAGTAGTTTTTGCAATAGGGCAGGGGCATTCAACTGTTGCCAGGAAATGATCCAGGCCACAGAGTCTGGAACCGGCGCGATACCCTGTTCAGGCGCCTTTTCGCTGGAGGTTGCGGGCAGCCGTGTCAGTTTTGCAAAAGGCAGATTGTAGGCCATTGCGAGATTCCAGGCCGAGACGTCATAGAAGGTGTTGTCTTCGAATTTCGTACGTGTTTCCAGCATTGCCTGCGCCAAACCGAACTGCCGCTGTTTTACGGGAATTACCCATGCATGACCCGGTTTGAATACGGCTCCGTCCACATTGATTTCAGCATTCAGTTCGTTGTACTCAATCTGGTGCCGCTTGAAAATATCCATGAGTTTCAATGCACGGGCCCTGTCATTTCCATCACCAATAACCCACGCCTGGAAACCTGCCTTACTGGCCCTTTGCTGCATTTCACGGAAAAACCCGGCCTGGTATTGTTTGTATTCATCGCTCAATTCATAGGCGCCTTTGAGCGTGGAAAGTGACATGCGCACTTGGTTGTGAATGGCTTCGGTGAACTCCAATGGGCCGGATTTCCGGTTCATTACAGCGCCATTCACGCGTGGTTGTTCATACAAAATCCCGATGCTGCCATTGATGTCCGGATAGCTCGAACCTTTGCCGTAGAAAAAATCGTCGTAGGTGTCCTCGGTGAAATACATTTCTCCTGCGCTATCGAAACTGCTGGTGTGATAGGGCACGAGCTTGCGTGTCATTTCAAGGTTTTCGGAGGTGGTCAGCGGGTGCTGGCGGGTAGGTACGCCGGGCTGGAAGAAAAAACCGTCGTCCCCGGTTTCATGATGATCGGTGATGATATGTGGCAGCCAGCGGTGAAACTCGTTGATGCGGGCACGGGATTCCGGATGCACCAATGGTAACCAGTCACGGTTCAGATCAAACAGGTAATGATTGGTCCGGCCCCCGGGCCAGTCCTGATGATGAATACGCCCGTCCACGTTGCCGACCGGGTTCATGCTGCTGTTTGAATTTGCCCAGGTGGCAAAACGGTCAAGACCATCAGGGTTCAGGCTCGGATCGATGATGACGATGGTGTTTTTCAGTAAGTTCTTCACATACTCAGATTGGGATGCCGCCAGGTACCATGCAACGACAGGTGCTGCATTTGCGCCGCTGGCCTCATCGCCATGCACGCTGTAACCCAGCCAAACCACCAAAGGAGCTTCGGTGTCACCGCTGGTTGAGCCCTTGAGGTGTGCGGTTCTTAGTGACTCGAGTTTTACCTGGTTTTCCTTCGAGGTGATGATGACTTGCAGCAGGGGTTTTTGCTCGTAGGTGCGGCCTGTGACCTTGATGCTGACACGGTCTGATTTATCAGCCAGTGTGTACAAATACTGTACCAGGGTAGGGTGTTGAATCCTCCAGTCCCCGGGCTCCCAGCCAAATTGGGATTCCGGTGATGGAATAGAGGTATCCAGCTCTGCGTCCGCTGGCAGGTAGGCAGCAGAAGGTTTGGCAAACACGGCAGAATTTGCAAAAAAGCCGAGGAGAATACCGAGGATAATTGTTAGTGAACGCACATCTAACTCCATCAGGGGGTTCAAAGTAATCTGCATTCTATGGGATGTTGAAACGCTTTGCCTTAGTCTATTTACACAAGTGTCATGTCAAGCCTATAGTGTGGGGTTCAGAGCTGCCCAGATGGTCCAAGACAAGACGCAGTCCGCAGGAAATGGCATGTCCTTTTCAAG
>CBDTVF010000227.1:0-5561 GCA_965363775.1 uncultured Gammaproteobacteria bacterium | reverse complement strand
GCTGCCTCAGGGCGTTTTCGTCCCAGTTTTTGAGATCCATTCCATCCAGCAGGATCCGACCCTTATTGGGTGTGTACAAACGCGTCAGCAGTTTAATCAGCGTGGTTTTACCGGAGCCATTTTCACCCACCAGCGCCAGTGACTCGCCGGGGTGAATATGCAGGTTGATACCTTTAAGTGCCGCTTGGCTGGCACCCGGATAGGTGAAGCTCACGTCTTCGAAACGTATGCCATCATTCGGTTGAGGACCACTCACCTCCCTGGCTTCAGATTGCGCTACCGGGGTCTCCAGGTATTCATACAGAGTGGAGAGGTAAAGATTATCCTCATACATGCCACCGATTGCGGAAAGAATGGCAGAAACGGCCGACTGTCCCTGTCTGAACAACATCAGGTACATGGTCATCTGTCCCAATGTGATACGACTCACCACCGTGGCAAAGGCAATCCATGCATAAGCACCATAAAGTGCAAGCGTGCCGATCAGCCCCAGTAAAAATCCCCAGCCATCACGACGGATCGCCAGGGCGCGATCTGCCTTGTATAGACGCCGAAAAATGTCCCGGTAACGATTTAAGAGCAACGGACCAAGACCGAAGAGTTTCACTTCCTTGACGTTGTCCTCACGCGCAATCACCGTTTCGAGGTAGATCTGCATACGGGTCTCGGGCGAGCGCCAGCGGAACAATGTGAACGCTTCACCCGAAAAACGTGTTTCGGCTACAAATGCCGGTAAGCCGGCCAGCACCAGGATCAGCACCGCCCAAGGCGAGAATTGCACCAGCAATACCGCATAGCTGACCAGCGAGATCAGGTTTTGGCCCAGGCCAAATGTACGGTTGACCAATGACAAGGGCCTGCTCGAGGCTTCACGTCGGGCCCGCGTGAGTTTGTCGTAGAATTCGGAATCTTCGAACTGTGCCAGTTCCAGCGTGATCGCTTTTTCCAGAATCATCACGTTAACCCGTTGACCCAACTGTGCACGCAATAGTGCCTGGCATAGGGAAATACCACGTTGCGCTCCTGCCATGATTGCAACAATCACTGCTTCAATGGCCACCAGCATAAACACCCGGGTCATGTTGACGTTGCCGGAATCTTTAACAAGCTGTATGGCTGCCAGGACCGCATCAATAATCAATGCACCCACATATGCCATGGCCGCCGGCAACACACCGGCAACCAAGGTGAGCACGGCCAGGACAACCGTGAGACGGCCATTGGTGTCCCAAACCAGCTCGATTGCCCGGCGAGAGTAGCGGAATACACCGAAAAAGCCTCGTCTTGTAGCTTCTGCTGGGGGTCCGGGTGATGTGAAACGAGCCATGGGTGAATCTTACATGATGACCGGGCATCGCTCATGGCCTTTGCCATTGTTATAGTCGAAATCACCCCTGTTGGAGTTAAAAACATGTCTTTAAAATCATCATTTGGCTTTTATTGACCAAGAGGGTAGGCTAGCGCGAAACTGGAAATACCTTCACGCAATGCGGGTCAGGCAATCATCTCCGCCAACAGCAGGACACTTCAATGACAACCAGGCAAAAACGGCTTTCTATGCAATCTTTATCTTCTAAATCTCAGCTCATCACAATGGCCACCTGCATATGCAGTCTCATGCTCCTGGCAGCCTGTGATTCCGGGACAAACACAACACCGTCAGAGACCCAATCAGCGGTTCCGGCAACCACCAGCCCCGCAACGAAATCAACCACCGAGGGTGAAGATGCCATCACTGAGGCCGACTACCGCAGGCATATCGAGACATTGTCATCTGATGAGTTTGGAGGTCGTGCACCGGCTTCACCGGGTGAGCAGTTGACTGTTGACTACCTCACCGATGCGTTCTCCGGCCTTGGATTAGAGCCCGCCAACGGTGACAGCTACATCCAGGATGTACCACTGGCTTCAGTCAACGCCGTTAACAAGCCCGAATTGTTCATCAGTGGTGGTGAAGGCGAGGATATGAACCTGGCCTACATTACAGACCAGGTTATCTGGACCAGGAAGCAGGTTAAGGACGCTGCCGTCCAGGATTCCGAACTGGTATTTGTTGGCTATGGTATCAAGGCGCCCGAACGCGGCTGGAATGATTACAAAGGTGTCGATGTCAGGGGTAAGACGGTCGTCATGCTGGTCAATGATCCAGGCTATGCCACCCAGGACCCGGAATTATTCAACGGCAACGCCATGACCTATTATGGACGCTGGGATTACAAGTTTGATGAAGCCGCCCGCCAGGGTGCAGCGGCTGCGATCATCGTTCACGATACCTTACCTGCTGCCTATGGTTGGTCCACGGTCATCAATAGCTGGACCGGGCCGCAATTTGCCATGGTCTTGCCTGATAAGGGTGAAGACCTGGTATCGGTTGAAGGTTGGATTACGCTCGATAATGCCAAGACCCTGTTCTCAAAAGCAGGTCTGGACCTGAAAGAAATGTATGCAAAGGCTCAGCAACCCGGTTTCAGAGCTGTGCCGATGGGTTTGAAAGCGTCGGCAACATTGGTCAATGAAACCGAAAACGTCACATCCCGCAACGTCGCTGCCATTTTGAAAGGCACTGAAGCGCCGGATGAATATTTTGTTTACATGGCACACTGGGATCATCTCGGCACAGATCCCACCATGGAGGGTGACAATATTTTCAACGGTGCACTGGATAACGCCACGGGTACAGCCGCCTTACTGGAGATAGCCAAGGCCTACTCGACTTTGCCACAGGCACCGCGCCGCAGCGTCATGTTCATAGCTGTCACGGCTGAAGAACAGGGCCTGCTGGGATCCCTGTACTACGCCGCACACCCACTGGTTCCTTTGGAAGACACCGTGGGTGGTTTAAATATGGATGGCCTGAACAATTTTGGTGAAACCCGCGATATCACGGTCATTGGTCTGGGTATGAGCGAACTCGATAACTACCTGAAAGAAGCCGCGGCATCACAGGAGAAAGTACTGGTCGCTGACCGTGAAGCTGAAAAAGGTTCTTACTACCGCTCCGATCATTTCGAACTGGCCAAAAAAGGCGTTCCCATGTTGTACCCGGGTAGTGGTTATGATCACAAGGAAAAAGGTGTGGACTACGGAATGCAGGTATCCCAGGAATATGTTGCCAAGAACTATCACCGGGTGTCTGATGAGTATGACCTCAGCTGGGATGTCAGTGGTGCGATGGCAGATATGAAGACATTCTTCAGAACCGGCCTCAGCGTTGCCAATAGCGAGGACTGGCCCAATTGGGAAGAAGGCACGGAATTCAAAGCTACGCGGGACGCACAGCTCAGAGCTGCAGAAGAATAAAACAGGTATGCACTGGGGCCCGGTTAAACTGCCGTGCTGGTATTTATCCAGGCCCCATCGTTCACTTTTGCGTCTGGCTAACGTATATCAATTCATCTGTTTTGAAACCAAGCATTTTTGCCTCGGAAATCAACTCATCAACTATGGCTTGATCAAGCTCCGGTGTTCTTGACAAAATCCACAGGTAATCTGTGTCAGGTCCCGCCACCAATGACCATTGATATGCTTCCTGGTCGAGTGCAATGACGTTGTAAGATGCGTAGAAAGGCCCAAAAAAAGATACCTTCAGCTGACCGGTTGATGTGTCACCAATAAAAAATGCCTTGCCTTCAGCCTCAACCCACTCGCCCTTGCTGGTGTTGAAACCACCATTGAGTACACGAACACCCCCATCATCACGCAGACTGTATTCGGCCGTTACATTTGACAGACCACGCTCGAACTTATGATCCATGCGTGCAACCTCATACCATGTGCCCAGGTATTGCTCCAGGCTAAAGTCCTTTACAGGCTCGGCACCGTTTGGAATACCTGTGCAACCGTTGAGGCCAAGTGCCAATATCGAAAACCATAGCAGTCGTCGTATGGAGTTCATCATCTTTGTCATCTACATTTCCCTTGAATCATAAGCCCAATGCAAAAGTGCCTGTCTTTGTCTCGGCCGACACAATAAATCGCCCTTAATACAGTTTTTTCTAAGCTGTGAAATATGCCGGGTCATGGCTTTCCAGCGCCGGATCTGCCGTGCGTCATCCTCGTGCCGCCGACCGATATAGTATCTGCAGTACCATTGAAACCACCCGCGTGGATCATCGGGATGAATCCAGCCTTTTTGCTGCCAATAGGAGAGTGGTTTAGACGCTTTTATCTGGAAGAAATTCAAATCGGGCTTGTGTCTTTCAGGGCTCAGCTTGGCGCTGTCAAACCACATAACAGGAAATTCATTGGCACAATCAGTCATATATTTACCACCAAAAACGCCCATAGCCAGCATCTGTTGAGGTGTCAGCTGAGGTTTAAATTCCGGCGCGAAATCCTCTCCGGTGTCTTTGGTGATCTCATAACTGTATCCCTGTTGCATACGGTCATGGACAACGACTGTTAATGACAAACCCGCAACAGGTATTTTTTTATTCAATTTGCTTTCAGACACTTTGAGATCTGCCTGAGACCGGTTTCAATATCAGTTCCGATCAGGTGCATACCCGACTTTTTCAAGGCATCAAAATTGCGGGCCACGACAGCACCCCCCAGAAAGACAGGTACCGACAATTCTGCGACCAGTTTTGGTAATTGTTCCTTGATGACACTCTCTTTCGGTTCGATAACACCTGATAATATCAATGCTTCACATCCGGTTTTTTTAACCGCGGCAGGTAGTTCCTCCAACGGCATATTTGCACCGAGCAATACCGTCTGGTAACCATGATCGGAGGCCTCGAGTGCAAAAAGCAGTAACCCAATCTCATGCAAGTCACCGGGAAGACAAGCCAGCAATAATTTGGGCCCCGTCTGATTTTGTGATCGATGATGAAAACGGGCACCCAATTTATTACGCAGATAGAAACCAAAAAAATGTTCCTCTGCAACACTGCCACGACCCGAAATCCAGCGCTCACCCAACTCCTTCAAAAGTGGAGACATCAGGTTTTCTGTCACAATGCGTATCGGGTAGAACGACAGCGCCTCCGCATAGATTCTTTCAAGTGACCGCTCATCAAAACAGATGATGGCCGCAATCATGCCGTTGATATATCGTTGCCAATGATTCTGGTTTTCTCTAGGGGTGCTTTCCTCCGAGTGAGTGCCTGACAGCATCTCGGCTTTAACCTGGCCGATTCTCATGCCCCTGTCCAGCAATCCAACGACCCGGTTGATCAGATCAATATCTTCCTGCGTGTACAACCTGTGCCCGCTTGATTTGCGAATCGGCTCAATCAACCCGTATCGATGCTCCCACGCCCTTAAAGTAATTGAATTAACACCGGTTAGCTCGGAAACCGTGCGAATTGGAAACAACCTTTGTGATTGATCCCCTGTTTTTTGAGTTGCTTTAATCATATTGTTTGTCGACATTGTCAATCCGGAAAACTTGTACACATATTATCACATTTTTGTACAATAAATATATTCTTGTATGATTATTATACAATATTTTTACATCAATGACTGGAACTAAGTCTTAACGAAGTAATAACATGCAGATATGACAAATTAATAATAATTTATTTATTAGTTAGATATGCAATCTTTCCAGCCGC
>CBDTVF010000226.1:0-5564 GCA_965363775.1 uncultured Gammaproteobacteria bacterium | reverse complement strand
CCGAAAGCAGCCGCCCAGGTGGTAAAGTGGTGAGAGGCTGCTACTGACCCAAAGCAGTCATTCCAAGTATGTAAACGATGGAGAGTTTTTCTACGCAAATGGGTGATAACTTTATTCTTGGTTTGATTATTGGCTGTGAGATCGGCTTTTGGACACTACTTTTCTCTGGATTGTTTGCTCGGTACGGGCTCAGGTGGAAAATGACAAGTTCGGTGCTGCTATTATGTGTTCCGCTCATCGACGTTGTACTGCTAGCGGCAACTGTCCTCGATCTGCAACGCGGTGCATCAGCTTCGTTCGCTCACGGGCTAGCAGCTGCCTACATCGGTTTTACCGTTGCCTTTGGTGGGGTAACAATTCAATGGGCCGACCGTCACTTCGCGTTTCGTTTTGCTGGTGGAGCGAAGCCAAGAATGGCACCAACACACGGTTTCGAACTATTGATCTACGAAGCCAAGTTGTGGGTTCGATGTCTGTTGGCTGCTGTGATCACAGTAGTGCTTGCGTATTTAGCTATTCGGATCGTGGACGACCCCGAGCGGACGCGAAACCTCGAACTTTGGTTGACGATGCCCTTTGGCACGGTTGTTCTTTGGTTTATCTTTGGTCCTCTATGGAGTGCTGTTTTCAGTTGGACTGCTCCAGAACGTACAGACTGATTTAGCTACTGGTCTCAATTCGTATTAGCGTATGTCCGCTGATGGCCGGGTGCGGTTATTAGCGGCGATGAGATTTGTAGTAATCCTATGTCTGCTTACTGGCCCACAGCGGAATTACAACTTCTGATACTACTTATAGCCGGAGTCGGCCAACGGACTAAACCGCTCGCGCGGTAAGGGTGCCAAGATTTGATGTTGTCGATAAATTTGAGATAGGGCCTGTCCTGTGTTGAGGTTGTAGTTGCAACAGCAACCATCATCACAGGAGACAGACCCATGACTGATTCTAACAAGTCCATCAGCCTTTTGCGCCAACGCATGACAGAAGACATGACGATGCGCAAGCTCAACCCCAAGAACCAGTCGGCATACATTCGCGCAGTCAAGAAGCTGGCCCAGTATCTGCAGGTAAATCCACTCATATTCCTGATCCGCTGTTTCTAATCTGGTAGCGGTATGTCTTTTTTCGCCTGGCCTTCGGAATTGACGTGATACAGAGCGGTAAAAGCGCAAAACTCAGTCTTCACCATTCAACTGGCGCAATAGTTCTCGGAGAAATAACCCAAATGCTGGCGTAAAGTAAATGTTCAATATATGCAGATGCCTGGCAATATAGCGTTTGTTTTTTACTCAGTCAGATTTGCTTTAAAGAAACAGGGCCTGAATGATAATTCTGTGATTCCCGATCTTACAAACCCCGCTTGAGGAAGTTGGGGGAGTACTACTTGAAATCAATGCGTCCTTGGGGACTTCGTTTCAGCACGTGGCCTGATGAGGGGAAGCCTTGCTGGATGATGATGGACGAAATGCTTCGTTACATGCTTAAATTAGATCATGCTTGATCAATACACGATCAATGAAACAGACCGTAAAAGAACCATTACAAGGGCTTCAGTAATTCAGTCCTGGGGATCTGTGAGTGGAGTTCACGGAAGGCAGCCGAGGCCGTGATTGAAGTCATGAAGCGATATGGGCAGGATGTGAATTTCACGCAATGATGTTGATGGATGAAAAAGCAAGGAACCGCTTGGGTGACGCCGAAGAAACAGGCGGAGTGGGAAAGTGCCTCAATCCTGAGTCTGATGAGCATTTTAATATTGGTGTTGTAGGCGGTGTGGGCCCGGCCGTCACGGTTGATTTTCTTGACAAAATTATTCGTCACACGCCCGCTGATAATGACCGGGATCATCTCAGGATGATGGTGGTTCATGACCCCAAGATCCCGGGATTTAGCGCACACCTGGTGGGCGATGGTCCAGACCCCACCGCCGCCCTGAGTGCTGTATGTAAACGCCTCGAAGAAGGACATCATGCTACTGGCTGCATGTTCGAGTATGTGGCAGTACACCACCCAACCGCCCGACGTGGTCCCGGTGGGTGCTTTGCCGAATGCTTCCGCTTGATATTGATATCGAAGCCAGCGAAAAGTGTGGTGGTGACGTCAGGACCATTGCCAGCATTCAACTATAGGGATGTGTGAGGTAGAGCAATGCCGGGAGCAATTGCCGAGAAGATCCAGCAGTAATTCACTGGATACTTGCCCTCTTGAATGACAGTGTAACTTCTGTTGCAGCAGGATTGTTACCAGATTGCTGGGGCCCACCAATAAGATCGCTCGTTTGAAGTAATGAGACCAACCATAAGCCTGACCTACCGTTCCGAACCTTGAAGCGGTCGGGCTTTTTTTGGCCCAGGTAATATATAGGTGTGACCTGGTGCCGGGTTGAGATGCCGAACGTCGCGCTGTAATGACCCGGACACAGCGCGTATGACGCACTAATAATCATGATACTCATTCCACTGCAATGAATCCGGTACAATTCACTCAAATATTTTCTGAAGATTCAGTCAAATTATGTACCATTTAAAGGTCACTAGGGTTCTCTACCAAACATCTAAATACGCACCCGTTGCGGTATTGCAACTAGACGTTTCGGTACCCGAAGAGATCGACACCAGGGCGCAGATCAGTGCGGGTTTAGACCAGGTTGGCAGCGGCAGTCCGGGAAGCTTGTTGACGCCTTCCGGCGAAGCCTCAGCCATCTATATTTTTTGTGACCTGGTCCTGGGTTTGCAACGCAGTGTTGGACATTCAGCGCAATATTGCCGAGTGCGGGAGAGTGATACCACAGGTGAATTCCGGGTATTTGTCGAATATGAAGAAGAGGCTTCGGCGCTGTATGCTGCAGAAGTGGCTACCGGGTTGCTCAATGGCGTTCTCGAACAGCGGGAAATTTCCGAATTACAAACATTGCTGAAAGAGTTTGAAGCCTTTTCACGACCACGGGTGCTGGATTCGAACGCCCGGTTGTTGATAGACGCCGCCAGACGCCAGGATATTCCGGTGATACGACCACTGTTGTCGAAGTCCCTGTATGCGTCAGCGGCGGAGGTCCAAAACAGTGATTTCCAACTAGGTTGGGGTATTCACCAGCAACGCTGCAATGGTGCAATTTCAGAAAAGTTGTTTTCAATGAATGCCATGGCGCAGGTATTAGACCGGGCGCAGCTATACCCAAAACTGCTCGATGCGGCCATACCGATGCCTGCCCAGGACCTGGAGTTTCTCAATCGCAATCAGGTGCGGCGTGCGCAGCGCTCAGCCCGGCGTATTGGTTACCCGGTGATACTCAGGCCAAGGACGATTCGATTGTTCCAGTACAGATTTCCGGAGGACTATGTTTTTGGTCCATTACATAACGAAAACCAGGTTGCCCTGGTTGCAAATCATCTCAGGGAAAAATGTAGGCTTGATGTATGGGTTGAGTCATTTGTAGCGGGTGATCAATATCGTTTCCTGATCATGAACGGTACGGTATTGTCAGTGGTGCGCTGTCGCCCTCCAATGATTTCCGGCGATGGTGTTCAGACCATCGCTGAATTGACAGGGCACCTGGACGACACGGATGTTCTATTCAGGTTACAGATGAGTGGGCTGGCGATGGATAGCGTGTTGAAAGCAGGAATCCAACTGGCGTTGCGGGGCAGTGGTTCAGTTAACAATGGCGGTAGCTGTGAAAATGTAACAACAGAGATGCCGGCGCGGTTCAAGGAACTGGCCGTCAGGGTTTCTGAACGCTGCGGTCTCGGGGCGTTTGCGGGAATTGACCTGATCGTTGAAGAACTGTCTGGCACCGTGGAGGCGCCTAACTGTGTGGTGACAAATGTCGTGCTGGACCCCGATCTGCGCATGTTTGAACAGTTGTCGGATAAGCCACATAGTATTGGAGATGAGTATCTGGCTGCACTTTTCCCGGATGGGACACCTTCACGCATCCCGATCGTTGCGGTAACCGGCACCAATGGTAAAACTACAACTTGTCGAATGGTGGCACAGATACTGCGGAGCGCTGGTCTGAAAACCGGACTGACATGTACGGATGGCGTGTATCTGGACAATGAATTATTGACGGCAGGAGACTCATCCGGAGTGAATGGTGCCATTGATGTGTTGGTGAAAGCGGATACTGAAGCTGCGGTACTTGAGACTGCCAGGGGAGGGCTGGCCCATACCGGTATTGTTTTTGACCATTGTGATGTTGGCGCGTGCACTAATGTTGCCGCTGTTCACTTGGGACCATATGATATAGAAACCGTGGATGAAATGGCCGTACACAAACGTCAGGTCATCGAGCGGACAACGGGAACTGCGGTTTTGAATGCGGACGATCCAAGTTGTCTGGCCATGTGTGAGCATACGGCGGCCGGTGAGGTGATACTGGTTGCATCCGGCGTCGGTCATCCCGCTATCAAAAAACACTGCGAGGCTGGAGGCAAAGCGATTGCAGTGGATGCCAGTACCGGTACGCCCATAATTGTATTGCTCACGGCAGATGACGAGATAACGCCGATCATGGCCGTCATAGATATACCTGCCACTTTCGGGGGGGCGGCACACTATAACTTGATGAATGCGATGAGTGCCATTGCCATCAGTATGGGTCTGGGTATTGAGCAGGCAATTGTTGTTTCTGCCCTGAAAGCATTCTGCATGAGTGTTGAAAATACACCGGGCCGGTTGAATGAAGTTACCGGTTTCCCATTCAGGGTCATTGCGGATGTGGCAAATAGCGCTCACGCCTTAAAGGCATTGCTCGGGTATATCGATCGATTGCCGGTACGAGGTAAGAAGATCATAAATTTCGGTGCTAACCCACAAATGGCCGATGAAGGTATCAAGGCATTTGTAAATCAAGCAGCAGGAAATTTCGATCTGTATATACTAAAAAACTACTTCGTGGACATGAATCTTGTGCTCAAATTTCGCCCTTACGAGGAAGCACCAGAAATGATGAAGAAGGAGCTAATACGCCAGGGTGTGCCAAAAGACAAGATCATCGTTGAAACGGATGTAATGGATTCTTTGGCATCGAGCCTGCAAAATGCACAAAAGGGAGACCTTTTAGTAGTGCTTGTCAGGGTTGCAGGTGATGATAAATTCAAAGTGATAGAGATGTTGGAAAAAACGGCAAAAGAACTATCAATGGATAGTTAGTGGGAAGTTTAAAAAAAACAAATAGAAAACTGGCCAAATCCCACAGAAATACTATGTCAGTAGCAGACTACCTACCAATAGATCAAAATTTTGCTTTCTTTTAGAAAAGCTATCTGTGCGACGTCAGCTAACGTGACACCAAATAGGCCCATTTACTAAGAGACACTTCTGCTATTTTTAAACTGAAGCAGAAGAGCATGTTTATTTCCAATCTTTTCTAAACGTCTGCAGTTGGCCGGGTGAGTGGCCCCGGGGGATCACACCCCGAGGCTCTCGTAGAACCGTACGTGAACGTCTCCATTCATACGGCTCCCATCATTCAGCCGGAAGAGGATACCAAAAGCTAAATAGTGGACGCCACAGACTAAGCTGAGTGCTTGATTCATCTATTCTCTCGGAGCCGTCCCAAA
>CBDTVF010000225.1:0-5566 GCA_965363775.1 uncultured Gammaproteobacteria bacterium | reverse complement strand
TTACCCACGGTTTTCGTGAACCCCTGTGTCGTGGGTAACAAGTTACCCACCCTACCTTTGACAAGCAGGACAATAATAGCTCGACCGCTGACCAATGACCTTTTGCCGGATGGGTGCGCCGCACTGAAAACAATCGCTGCCGGCGCGATTGTAAACCAGCAGTTCCTGGGCGAAATAGCCCGGGGCTCCGTCAGAATTTACAAAATCCCGTAAGGTGGTTCCGCCTTGTTTGATGGCCCGATCCAATACGTCACGGATGGCAGCAACCAAACCCTCGTAACGTTGGCGGGAGACTCTGCCAGCGGCACGTTGCGGGTGGATACCTGCCATGAACAGGGATTCTGATGCATAAATATTGCCGACACCTACAACGACGTGACCATTCATGATGAAATTCTTAATGGCCACTTTCCGGTCGCGCGATTGTTTGTATAAATAGTCTGCGGTAAATTCATCAGACAGGGGTTCAGGGCCGAGACTGCTTAACAGCTCATGTGACTCCATCTCGCCATCCACCCATAAAAAAGCACCAAATCGACGTGGGTCGTTAAACCGCAGGCAAACACCATTATCCAGCTCGACATCAACGTGGTCATGTTTTTCCGGGGGTGAGGCCTGCTGCAAAATACGCAATGAACCGGACATGCCCAAGTGAATAATTAGACCGCCTTGCTGAAGTTTCAGCAGCAGGTATTTGCCGCGTCTTTGAAGGCTGATAAATTGCTGTCCCTCCGCCTTGCTGACCTCGGCAGGTACCGGCCAGCGCAATCTTGGGTCACGGACGATGACACGGGTGACTCGTTGATTTAACAGGTGTGGCTCAATTCCCCTGAGTGTTGTTTCAACTTCTGGTAATTCGGGCATAGGTGGTTCAGACCTGAGTGTCAGACAGTATTGTATCAGGGGATACCTTGAAGCAGGGTTGTTACGACCTACCTAAACGCAGGCACAAAAAAACCCGCTACAGGAGCGGGTTTTTCAATGGATACCGTCGATTAATTACTTACCGCGGAGCCTTTACTTAATTTTGGCTTCCTTGTACATCACGTGTTTGCGGACCACGGGATCGTATTTCTTCATCTCCATTTTTTTAGGAGTGTTCCTCTTGTTCTTGTCCGTGGTGTAAAAGTGACCGGTTTTAGCGGAAGACACCAGGCGGATTTTATCTCTTGATGATTTAGCCATGATTTACGCTCCTCAGAACTTTTCGCCGCGCGCACGCAGGTCTTTCAAAACGGCATCGATGCCTTTCTTATCGATGATACGCAATC
Source organism: uncultured Gammaproteobacteria bacterium (assembly GCA_965363775.1). Taxonomy (GTDB): domain Bacteria; phylum Pseudomonadota; class Gammaproteobacteria; order Xanthomonadales; family SZUA-36; genus SZUA-36. The sequence goes on along the minus strand of CBDTVF010000225.1, from coordinate 4,295 downwards.
CCTTGGTGGAAATACGTAAGCGAACCCAACGGTTTTCACTTTCCACCCAAAAACGGTGACGGTGAATATTGGGCAAAAAGCGACGCCTGGTCTTAACATTTGAATGCGCCACATTATTTCCGGAAATTGGACGTTTACCGGTTACCTGACAAACTCTGGACATTAGATTATTCCGTTTCTGTACTTTCAAAAATGAGCCGCACTTTATACCGTACTGTGAGCCGATATGCAATCAAATTTACTGAATAACCGTCATTATCATCCGGTCAATTAGCATTCGGTCCATTTTATTACAACATTCCCCTCGAAGCCATCGAAACCGGTGGGCCATCACCCACTACGAAATGATCCAGCAAGCGGATTTCCAAAAGCAGTAAAGCGTCTTTCAAACGACGGGTAATGGCCTGGTCCGCAAGGCTTGGTTCGCTGACACCGGAAGGGTGGTTGTGCGCCACGATAACGGCTGCTGCGCTGAGCCTGAGAGCCCTTTCCGCCACGATCCGGGGATACACACAGGCGCCGTCAATTGAGCCCTGAAAAAGGTCTTCTGAAGCAATGACACGGTGTCTTGTATCCAGAAACAGGCAGGTGAAAATCTCACGTCTGCGATCTCTCAGCAAGGTTTGCAAATATTCCATGGTCATTGCCGGGCTGGTTAGTGAAACACCCCGTTGTAATGACTGCTTCAGCTGACGGCGGACAAGTTCACGGGCCAGGCGGATCTGGAAAGCCGCTTCGTCATCCAGGCCCTTGCGCTCCTGGGTTGTCAGACGACTGGCAATCTGGAGTCCGCGTAAACCATCAAAGCGCTGCAAAAGGGACTCAGCCAACTGGACGCCTGATCGTTGTGCTGTATCGGGGTACAGAAGTTTACCGAGCAATTCGGCATCGGACAGCAGGTCGGGCTGTTTGTGTTCCGGTGTCTGGTTTTGAGGCTTGTTCGCTTGCAGGCTGGCTGGTTTCATAATGTTTTCTTTTTGGTTTGTCTTTGTCAGTTCGTCTTCAGATCATTGCTTAATCATGCTGATGCATCGACACGCCAGCGTATAGCGACACCCGTAGGCAGTATTTGTAGGATGAAACCGTTCTTCTGCTGTGTTGCAGACTACAAGGCAAAGGCTTGGTATGATGGCATCTGCATTAAAATTAAGCGCAATGGAAAAGGGATGTCGTGTGGATAAGTCAAGGATAAAAGCCGTCCAGCTAAAGAAAATCGACCCAAGGCTGGGTCAGGAAATTCCCTTGCCCGTACATGCTACCGATGGTTCCGCAGGAATGGACCTTCGCGCCTGTGTGGAAAGCAACACGATCGTTCACCCGGGTGAAACCCTGTTGATACCAACGGGATTCGCCATGCACATATCCGATCCGGGTATGGCTGCAGTCATCCTTCCGCGATCCGGATTGGGTCACAAACATGGCCTGGTACTGGGTAACCTGGTGGGTTTGATTGACAGTGATTACCAGGGTCAGGTCTATGTGTCCTGCTGGAACCGTTCAGACAAGCCGTTTGAAATAGAACCCGGCATGCGAATTGCGCAATTGGTATTCGTGCCTGTGATCATGGCCAACTTTGAGGTCGTCGATTCATTTGATGCCAGCGAGCGTGGTGCAGGCGGATTTGGACATACAGGCCAGCAATGAAAACTCCAGAGATTAAAATTGGTAAAAATATCGATTTCAAAAACCTGATTGATATAAATTTACGGCGTATTGAGCGTCTCAATCCCCATATTTTGATGGCCGTTGGTGCAGCAGCGCTGCTTGTGCTGGCCATATTATTGTTTGCGGGTGGTGCAAGTCACCAGGAAAATACAGCAACACTCGAGCGTGCTCAATTAAGCATGGGCGAAGTCGGTGATATGGTTCAAAACATCCACCGTGTATTGGAAGATCAACAGGTACAGGAACTGGCGGCCATTGCTGTGGCGGAGCCGGGCAAACTCCCCAACCTGCAGCAGTATGTCAGAGGCCGTATTCCGGAACTCATCAAAATCGAGTTGTTCGATGCAGACCTGGACACACTTCGAGGCAAAGATCTGGGGCCATATGGTTACACCGTCCTCAATCTGTTGTTGTCAGCAGAGGAAACCGCCCGGGCATTGGCCCAAATCCATGGCCGGGGCGCAGAAGCCTACCTGGCACTGGCGGTGCGGATCGGAGCGGAAGATTCACCAAATGGTTATATGTTGGCCAAAATAAATCCGGACGTTTTAATCTCGGTTTTCCATTCATCCTTATCCGAGCCCGGTTTTTTTGCACTTGACCAATATAATGGCCAGTTCAAGCCAACCATGCTCAGTGATTTTGCCGAGCCGCCCACTGCGACCGAGCGCCTCGTTTGGCTGCGTATCTCGACATCCCTGATTCGCATGGGCATAAAACAAGAGGTGGGTGCCACCAGTTCCATGGGTATCTTACGTCCAATGTTGCTGGTTGTTGGTCTGTCTTTACTCACTCTTGGGCTGATGTTAAAAATTCGACCACAAAAGCCACCGGAAGAGCTGCGCGAAGATCCGGAGCTGATTGAGTTCTTACCAGAGAGCGTCGATGTGGATGAAGATGCTGTTATGGATGAGCCGGCCCCCCCTCTGTCTCAGCAGCAAGTTAGTACAGATGCCGATGTCGGTGATGGTATGAGTGCCATTGACTTGCCGGATCTTGGTTTCAATTTGGAGAAAATGAGTATGCCTCGTAAAAAAGTCCTGCCACCTGTGGAGTTGGTAGAAAGTATCTTCAGAGCCTACGATATTCGCGGTATCGTTGATAAAACGCTGGATGCGGAAGTTACCCGTCAGGTTGGTCAGGTTGTTGGCAGCCTCACACTGGAGCAGGATGCTGGTCCTGTTGTGGTTGCACGGGATGGCCGGGATTCAGGTCCGGATCTTATCGCGGGTATGATCGAAGGCATCGCATCGACGGGTTGTGATGTCATAGATATTGGTGCTGTGCCAACAGGTGTGCTCTATTTTGCCGCTTATGAGCTTGGCAAGGGCACGGGTGTGATGGTAACCGGCAGTCATAATCCGCCGGAATACAATGGCATCAAAATGCTGATCGGCGGCATTACCCAGGCGGGTGACGACATCACCGGTATGTATGCACGTATCAAGAGCGGTAACCTGCGTGTGGGCCGGGGTAAAATCAGTCAGAAAGAGATGCTGAGTCAATACCGCGAAAGAATTTCCAGTGATATCAAGCTGGCAAGACCCTTGAAAGTGGTGGCTGACTGTGGAAATGGAATCGGTGGAGTGTGTGCCGCTGATGTATTGCGTGGTATTGGTGCTGATGTTTTTACCTTGTTTGACGAGGTTGATGGCACATTCCCGAATCATCATCCTGATCCAAGTGAACCGAAAAACCTCGTTGACCTGATCGAAGCGGTCAAACTGATGGATGCGGACATTGGCGTGGCATTCGATGGTGACGCAGACCGTCTGGGTGTGGTCACATCCAATGGAGAAATCATCTATTCGGATCGTCTGATGATGTTGTTCGTAAAAGACATCCTGGGCAGGGTGCCGGGTTCGACCATTATCTATGACGTTAAATGTACGGGCCATTTGCACACTGTTATCGAGGAAGCCGGTGGTAAACCCATGATGTATAAAACCGGTCATTCGTTGATAAAGAACAAGATGAAAGAAGTCGACGCACCGTTTGCGGGTGAGATGAGCGGGCATTTCTTCTTCAAGGAACGTTGGTATGGTTTCGATTGTGGTATCTACTCGGCTGCAAGGTTGTTGGAAATCCTGGCGAATGATGAGCGTGACGCCGCAGAGGTTCTTAATGACCTGCCAAACAGCATCAGCACGCCGGAATTGAAATGTCATATGAAAGAGGGCGAAAACCACGCTTTCGTTGCGCAGATGCAGGAGAAAGCACGTTTTGCCGATGCCAAAATCACCACCATTGACGGTGTGCGTGCCGATTTTTCCGATGGTTGGGGCCTGGTGCGTGCATCCAATACCACACCGATTCTGGTCTTGCGATTCGAAGCCGATACCGATGAAGCCTTGCGGCGGATCAAGAACGTTTTCAGACAGCAGATGCTGGCGATTAATGCTCAGTTAAGACTGCCTTTCTGATTCGGTAAACCGTGCAGCAAGCCGTAAAAATACTTTTTCCGTGGCTGCTGCTATTGGCAGTACCGGCGCTATTTGCACAATTCGATGATACCGAACTGGAATTGGTTCCACTTCCCACAGAATTGCAGCTGAGCGGTATGGCCAAAGTAGTGACACATATTGCCCGTCCTGCCGATTGTCTTGCCGCGATTGCCGTCAACAAAATTG
>CBDTVF010000224.1:0-5568 GCA_965363775.1 uncultured Gammaproteobacteria bacterium | reverse complement strand
GCACAAGGTACGATATATCCGGATGTGATCGAATCCGCCGGCAGTCGTACCGGCAAGGCCCATGTGATCAAGTCACACCACAATGTCGGTGGTCTTCCCGATTATATGAAAATGGAGTTGATCGAACCCTTACGTGAATTGTTCAAAGATGAGGTGCGGCGTATCGGTGTGAAGTTGGGCCTCGCACCAGAACTGGTCTACAGACACCCGTTCCCCGGTCCGGGACTCGGTGTACGTATCCTCGGTGAAGTACGTGAGGAATATCTGGAGCCACTAGCGCAGGCTGATTACATCTTTATCGAAGAATTGCGCAATCATGATCTTTACGACAAGGTCAGCCAGGCCTTTGCGGTCTTCCTGCCGATAAAATCTGTTGGTGTTGTTGGTGACCAGCGTCGTTATGAGTGGGTCGTGGCTTTGCGCGCGGTCGAGACCGTTGATTTCATGACTGCGATCTGGGCACGTTTGCCTTATGAGTTTCTTGAGAAAGTATCTTTGAGAATAATCAATGAGATATCAGGTATATCTCGAGTAGTTTATGACATATCTGGGAAGCCACCCGCAACCATTGAGTGGGAATAACCTTGGATTCATACTTTGAACCCTTGAGGCGTTTTTACAGGAATTGGTTACGTAAAAGAAAACGTGTGTTGCCAACTGAGTTGCCAACACCGTTTTTTAACACGAAAGATGTCAAAGCGGTGCATGAGTTTTTTTCCGCTTGTGCGACGCAAAGCGATACCCCCTTAAAACCAACTGCTACCCTTGATGGTAGATGTTACATCTGTCAGGAAGACGTGGCTTTCAGCGTTAACTTGCCTACCGATGGGAGTGCCGTTAACTGGCGAGAGACCCTCGCTTGTCCGCAATGTGGCTTGATCAATCGGTGGCGAGGCTGTTTACATGTGTTTGAAGAAGTTTGTAAGCCTACAACAGACGATAGAATTTACCTGACTGAAACCTTGACGCCCGTTTATCAAAACATGGCTGGCCGTTACCCATTACTTGTCTCCAGCGAATATTTTCCAGATCATGATTTTGGTGAATTAGTTGAGACACATGTCATGCCGGTCAGAAACGAAGATATTACAAAGCTGACTTTTGCCGATGCCAGTTTAGAAATTATTCTGAGTTTTGATGTTTTGGAACACGTGCCGGACTATCGCTCTGCATTGAGAGAGTTTTACCGTGTTTTAAGTTCTGGTGGACAGCTGCTTATCAGTGTTCCTTTCAGTTTCGTAGATGCGACACTGGTTCGGGCGACGATGGACGATGAGGGAAATATAGAAAACCATGTAGAGCCCTGCTATCACGGCGATCCTTTATCAGAGCAGGGGGTTCTCAGTTTTTATGATTTTGGCCTGGACCTGCTTGAGGAAATGCATAATGCAGGATTCCAGGAGTGTTTTCTTTTGGCTTACAACTCAGTACGCTGGGGTTACCCGAATGACAATGTCATTTTCGTGGCCCGTAAGCTCAATAGCAGTGTCAACAAACGTGACATGCTCAAGTCGGCATGGCAACAGACTACTAACCAGGCCAAGCTGATTCAACAGACAACACTTGCACAATCAAGATCTGCAGTTTCTTCGGTACGAAAGCACGTGGGACTCCTGGTCAACCCACATTCGATCGATTATTCAGAAAAAATTGAATCTGAAAAAGACTTCTTTAAAGAGTATGAAGAGGTACATGACCTGCCAGAGATTTTCCATTACTGGTCAAACAAGTATCTTGCGCCTGATATGCGTCGTTTTGGTTTTAGCAACCCGGTTGATTTCTTTACCAGGTACATTCAAGACTACTTAAAAGCCTCAAAGCCCCGGATAATTCAGATATTAAGTATTGGCTCCGGAAATTGTGACATGGAGTTGAAAATTGCGACAGAGTTATTGCGCTGGGAGCATAACAATTTTGTTTTTGAATGTCTCGATCTTAACCCTGACATGCTCGAGAGGGGAAAAGTTGCGGTTAGTGGGGCAGGTCTGGCTGATAATTTCATATTCAGTCGTGACGATTTTAATCGCTGGAAGCCATCCCGGAAGTATGGCTGTGTGCTGGCGAATCAATCATTACATCATGTTCTAAACCTTGAAGGCCTGTTTGATTCTGTCAAGAAGTCTCTGGAACCAGGCGGTATTTTCCTTGTATCCGATATGATTGGGAGGAATGGCCATATGCGTTGGCCCGAGGCAATGGATGCGCTCCAGCCATTCTGGAATGAGCTTCCGGAGAATTACCGCTTTAACAGGCTTCAGAACAGGTATGAGCCCGACTATATCAATCACGATTGTTCAAGCGAAGGCTTTGAAGGCATCCGGGCTCAGGATATACTTCCACTTCTTTTGGAGCGATTCAATTTCAACTTTTTCTTTCCCTTCGGCAACATCATTTTTGTGTTTATAGACAGGCCGTTCGGGCATAATTATGATGCTGACGCCGACTGGGATAAGGACTTTATTGATCGTGTTCACGCGTATGATGAGGCGGGTTTAATAACCGGTGAACTAAAACCGACGTCTATGCTGGCCGTGTTAAGTTGCAGTGAATCGGAAACGCAGTTAAGACATCCCGAGCTAAGTCCCCAACATTGTGTGCGCTTGCCATCGAAAGTTGCCTAATGCAGCGGCAGCACACAATCCGGGTAAAAGAGTTTGGATCATGAAATCCGAATTTGTCGGTTCGTTTGATCAGCAGGATGAGCTCTGGATGTACGAGGCCCTGTTATTGGCCAGACAAGCAGCGCGGGAGAACGAAGTACCCATTGGGGCTGTTATAGTCAGGGGTGGTGAAATTATTGGCCGTGGCTGGAATCAGAATATTACCCTCAATGACCCTTCCGCCCATGCCGAGATAATGGCCATGCGGGATGCCGGAAAAGCAATTGGCAATTACCGTCTGACAGACTGCAGTTTGTATGTGACACTGGAACCCTGCCCGATGTGTGCTGGTGCCATGATTCACGCAAGGCTTGCGCGAATAGTGTATGGTGCGGTCGATCCGAAAACCGGGGCTGCAGGTGGAAAGTTTGATATTTTGGGTGATCCTGCACACAATCACGTCGCGACGATTGCCGGAGGTTGCCTGGCGGATGAATCTTCAGCCCTGCTGAAAGACTTTTTCAGACAGCGAAGGTGAGTAACTGTTATTGCAGTACATCAACTAAATACACAGACTAAAGAGATAAGTAAATGCGAATTATTGTTACCATTTTATTCCTGCTATATATGACCGATACCGAAGCCTACCTCGATCCCGGCACCGGCAGTATGTTATTACAGGTCATCCTCGGTGGTGTTGCTGCCGTGGGCGTGGCCGTCAAGCTGTACTGGCATAAGTTAAGGGTCTCTTTCGGTATGGGTAAAAAAGAAGACCCCGAAGACGACACGGTCTGAAACCCTGATGAACAATACCTCTGCTGCAGTCAATGCAGGCTCCTTTCGCGACCGTGACGGGCGTGTTTATCACTACCAGGAGCGGATATTCCGGGGCTTAAGCAAATCGGCGCTGGATAGCTTTCGGCAGTTGCAGGAAAAGTCGTTTTACAAAAAACTGGTCGAATCCGGCAAACTGATCGGTACCCGTGAACTCTCCGGCGAGGACAACCCGCTACCAGATGAGGTAAGAGCGCAATGGGCAGGGTTTCTTGAACACGACGTTGTGCCGGTTATCAGTTATGCCTATGAATGGACTTTCAGCATGCTCAAAGCGGCTGCCAGTTTGCAACTGCACCTGGTGGAACGTGCGATCAGCAATGGTTTTGCGCTGAAAGATGCAAGCCCGTACAACATACAGTTTGTAAATCGCAAACCGGTATTTATTGACATCCCGTCATTTGAACCCTTACAGCCAGGTGAACCCTGGTCCGGTTACCGGCAGTTTTGTGAGATGTTCCTGTTTCCCTTGATGTTACAGGCCTATAAAAAGTGTAATTACCAGCCATTCATGCGTGCATCCATCGATGGTATCGATGTGCAGACGGCAGCGGCCATTTTTAGCTTTCGTGATCGTTTCCGCAAGGGCGTGATGAGTCACGTGTGGCTGCAGTCCAAGCTGGACCGACGTTATGGCGGCTCGAGTGAAAATATCCGTTCAAACCTGAAATCTGCCGGTTTTAACAAGGAATTGATCCTCGTTAATGTCCGCAAGCTGCAGAAACTGGTCAAAAAGCTAGAGTGGCAGGCGACCGGTTCCGAGTGGGGGGACTATACCGAGTTTCACAATTATTCTGAAGACGATCATCAGCGCAAAGAAGCGTTTATCCGTGCAGCGATCGTTGACGAGAAGCCGGCTGTCGTTTGGGATATAGGATGCAATACCGGCCAGTTTTCACGTATCGCTGCCAGTGAATGTGAGCAGGTCCTGTCAACGGACATCGACCACGTAGCAGTGGAGCGGCTTTATCTGAACCCGGATACACCGGACAATATCCTTGCCCTGGTGCAAAATGTTGCAGATCCTTCACCCAACTGGGGCTGGCGTAACCGCGAACGTACTGATTTACAAACCCGTAGCCGGCCTGACCTCGTCTTATGCCTGGCGCTGATTCATCATGTTGTCATCACGGCAAATATTCCCCTGGCTGAGTTTGTCGACTGGCTGGCCGGTCTGACAGACAGGCTGGTGATCGAGTATGTTTCACGTAAGGATGACAAGGTCCAGACCTTGCTACGGAATAAGGAAGACAAGTACAAGGATTACAGCCGTGAATCATTGGAGATGAACCTGAAGCGCCATTTCGACATTCAGCGGCAGCAGAAAGTGAACAATGGTGACCGCTCCTTATACCTGTGCATCCCCAAAGCTGCCATTCCTGACCTTTAAACCAAATCAGGAACCGGATAATCAGGATGGTAAATAACAGCAAGCAGGGCTGGATATGAACTTTACCAGGTAGCTGGTGTGCATCAGAGCTTTTTATAGGCCCCAAAAAAATGCAGGGTGTCGAAACACCCTGCACATAGTCTGGGCTCAAAAGCCCGTATATCTTATAGCCTTACCGCGCGTGAACCTTATCTACTGAAGAGCTCTTGCCATCAGCATGGCAGGTTGAGCAGGCTTCACCAAAGAGGTCGTCAAAGAAGGCGGTGTTGGTGTAAGCGTGCGCTTTTGCGTCATCGGTATCATGACAACTCAGGCATGCTGCGGCTTGCGGTCCCATCGGATCCCACCACTCTTGAGGAGTCGTCGTCGGGAGTACACCGGCCGGCAACGGCAACTGTTGAGAATTGCCTTCATGACAGGCATCACAATTACGCAGATCGCCCGGATACTCGACATGGCCATAGTCATGAATGCTCTGGTTATGACCAGCGACTACGTAACCATTGACCAGGTCTTCACCACGATGGATCTTGTGGACCATGTATTTGAAGTGAATAGACTCTTCCATATTGCCCTCTTGCACTTCACCAATATCAGTGGATGCTGGCAAATGGCAAGTGACGCAGTATTGAACTTCATGCCGAATGTCACCATGCAATTGCAGGTTGGAATGACAGGCTTCACATTTGGCATCAGTGGCAACCATACGTCGGGCCACAGGATCGTCGTCGGTCACGGCAAATA
>CBDTVF010000223.1:0-5603 GCA_965363775.1 uncultured Gammaproteobacteria bacterium | reverse complement strand
CGAGAGGTGCCCAGGTATACGGTGACTTAGCCGCACGGACAGCCGATTCACGCACTGCTTCCCAGCCCGGCTTGAAGGTTGCGTCCTGCCCCCATTCGCGACCGTTTGGCAGAGTACTGCAGCCACAAAGAAGGTGGCCAATGCTCACCAGTATTGCTAGTGCAAGTAGCCTTGTATTTTTCATGCGATTTGTCTTCAAGATCATGGACTACCCCATATTGCTTAATATCGAATTTTGGGTACGCATACAACGACTTTTGGATCTGCAGCACATTTCTGGTTCGTTATGCCGCCATGCAACAAGATCTGCGAAATCCGCGAAACGCCTGTCGCTGATCAGGAATGGTCAGCACACTATAAACCGATCACACTAGTGCGCTAGCGAATCCGGCATATTGCTTACCCAACGTAGTTGCCAGCAACCAAGTATTCTAAAGGGCAGTTGTTGGCCGACACCTGCTATACGCCACAACCAAGGCTGAGGTTCCGGTGCTGTGCAGTAAGCTGCTATTCATCAGGCATGAATTTCAGTAAAGCGACATAGTGCTATCGGCCAATTGCGGTAATTGACTAAATTGAATTCGGCACGATTTTCAGGTTGGACCACCACCTCGACTTGAATCGATGGTGGCGGCCACAGGCTAATTTCTAGCGACTCGAAGCTTGTTAGTCCGAACGTATTTAACTATTCCCTTGGCTATTTGAGAACAACGTGGTTCGTACTTAGTAAGTGCTAATGGACCGTTTTTGAGTTTGTCCCATTTATCTGCCTACATTCTCCTGCTTGAACACGTGCTTCATGTGCAAATCTATTGACCCTTTTGCTGTCACGTTCCTCGTGAGAGGCTTCCAGGATCGTTCTTTTATACCTGTTGTCATCATCGTGCAGGATATCCGAATCAAAATCACCATAGCCTGCTTGGTTAGTTGTCAGGTAGGTCTGCCCGTCGTCTAAAACGCACGAGGAGCTGAATATCAAACTGGCCAGAACGATGGCCAACGCGACCGCAATCCTGTTTCCATTTATTGAAATCATTGTATGTACTCCGTATAAATTTCATTGCAACAAATAGCCGCAAGCGACCACACGCTGGATTTTAAAATCGTTCATTTTTAATACGCATCAGAAATCTTGTATATGGTCATTGCATGTTGCTCTGTGATCTAAAATTCAATTTCTGGTTTATGGTTACGCTACCGTAACTTACGTTTGCGTAACTTACGCTACCGTAGCTTAGTTGTCAAGCATGAAAAAGAAGAAAGAACGATCAGGACGGCTAACCTCCGCAGCCAGGCGGGCCCAGTTGATTGAAGTTGGACGTGCGGTATTTGCAGAAAGTGGGTATGAGGCGACTTCAGTCGAAGAGATTGCTGCCCGGGCAATGGTCTCAAAACCAATCCTGTACAGCCATATCGGAGCCCTGGCATGGACTGGATTACGCCACTTACAAAACGACCAACTCTATGGTTTTTTCGTGAGGAGGAACTCGACTGCTGGCTATGTCAACGCCAGCTTGGCGCACCCGCTGCTGACAGTTCTGCTTCCAGCCGGGTCAGGCTGGCCAAAACAGTTTTCAGATCACCCAGAAATATTGCAAGGTCTTTATTTGCAATTTCAAAGTCAGCTCGCTGTGTTGCCGTGGCGGGTTGAGTTGTTTGCCAGGTGTTGGCCGCATTATATGAGCGCCCGCTGATTGAGGGGGATGATGTCTCGTTCAGACGACCTCTTACCCCGTCTCCATTTAGCCGGGAGCTGAGCTTGCTGAGTTCTGCACCCATGCTATCCAAACGGATAAATAGTGATGCTTCCGCACGTGGGGCTGCAACGACTGCGGCCTTCATGTGACGCAGCAACTCCTGGCTGCGATTCAACTCCTGTCCAGCACTGTTGATTTTCAACACTAATTCCCTGGCGTCCTGTTGGTACCTGGCAACCTCGACATAATCGATGCCATGTTTAGAAGTGCGAACGGGTTTTACGTTAAAGGTCTGTACTTGCGCCAGGGGAGATGCCTTACCGTTTGAAACAGCATATAACTGTGCTGAATACATGCCAGGTGCCGCTAGTGGTCCCTGTGGTGAACCTTCCCATGGGGGTACAAATTCCGGTGTGCCTAAGTCGATGGCTTTCGGTGCCGGGAGTCTTAAATCCCAAGTCAACCGGTGTGTTCCTTTTTTATTGGTTGCCTCAAGCCAACGAACCGGGTTGTTTTGCTTGTCACTGATGAGCACCAGAATCCGGGGTGTGGCTTCCAACGACTCGCTGGTCAATCGATCCCAGCCAGGAAATGGAATATTCCCGCTTTTTTTCGCTATTGAGTCTTCTTCAGCTTTTCTTTTGTCTTTGCTGCTATCAAATTTTTCTTTCAGAAAGTAGGAAATAGTCGCACCAAAGTCCGGGTTGGCCGCCTTATAGCTGTCACTTCCAAGCGTAGGCATGCCGGCAGCCTGTGATGGTGCAGACGGGATATACCACCAGGCATCGCGGATAGGGAAAAGGCTGGCGCCATTGCCAAAGCCGGGTTCTGACATTGATCGCAGTGCGGAATAGTCATCCAGCACATAAAACCCGCGCCCAAAGGTTGCACCAACCAGGTCATTGTCGCGTCGTTGCAGTTTTATATCGCGGAATGAGATGGTTGGAGTGCCGCCTATTTTGTGCCAGTTTGTACCACCATTAAGGGTGAAATACGCACCAAATTCCGTGCCCAGAAATAGTAGATTTTCATCTTCATGATCCTGTTGGATGGCCCAGGCTATCGTGCCCTTTGGCAGGTCGCCGGAAATGGAATGCCATTTCTGACCCTGATTGGAACTGGCAAATACATAGGGTGAGAGATCACCCAGTTTGTGTGCATCAGCGACGATAAAAACGGTATCTGATTCAAATAGAGACGCTTCAATATCATTGATAAAGGCAGGTGCCGGGACATCGGGCAGAGCCTTGGCAAGTTGCCATTTATCGCCACCATCTCTGCTGACATGAATCAAACCATCATCCGAGCCAGTGTAGAGAATTCCTTCGGTAACAGGTGACTCCGAAATGGCGGTCAATGTCGAATATTTTGACATGGCACCATTGTCATGCAGATCGTCCACGCTCCACACACGGCCCTTGTATCCAAGTTCATAGCGGTTCTGATTGGTGGTTAAATCAGTGCTGATGGCTTGCCAGGAATCGCCCCGGTTTTCACTGCGCCAGAGGCGTTGCGAGCCGACGTAGATCCGTGAGGCTTTATGTGGGCTGATAACAATGGGTGTGTCCCAGTTCCACCGTTCCGGCGCATCACCTGATGCCGGTTGTGGCTGGATATGAACCAGTTCGTTGTTGTCACGGTGATGCCGGAACAAATAACCCTGTTGATATTCCATATAGGAAATATTTGAGTTCTCCGGGTCAAAGGCCACGCCGTAACCGTCGGCACCCAACGGCACGTACCAGTCCTGGTTACGCACACCTTCCGTTGTCATGGTTCGGGTAGGACCGAAAAGTGTACCAAGATCCTGTGCGCCGCCAAGAAGGTTGTAAAACGGCAAGTCATTATCAAGCGCAACTTTATAAAACTGCGAAATGGGCAGGTTGGGGAAGTGTCGCCAGGTCGTACCTTGATCAAAGCTCTCATAGAGACCGGCATCGGTACCTGCAAGCAAATGAAGATCGTCTTGCGGGTCAACCCAGAACGCATGGTTGTCACTGTGTTTTTCACGGCCTGTACCCAAATACTCGAAGTGACTGCCGCCATCCCGGGTTACATGCATAAATACGTCCATCTGGAAAACCAGGTCCGCAGTCCGGGGTGATGCTGTCAACTCCATGTAATAGTGCGGGCCAGTGCCGCCTGAAATATATTCGTTTTTCTTGGTCCAGCTTTCACCTTGGTCGGCAGAACGGTAAAAGCCCTTGTTTTCGTCGTTGGCTTCTATGGTCGCGTAAACCAGGTCGGGGTTGGCCGCAGTTACTGCCAGGCCAATTTTTCCGACGTCAACTTCGGGCAATCCAGTGGCCAGTCTTTTCCAGTCGGAGCCTGCATTTGTTGATTTGTATATACCACCATTGGGCCCACCGGCCATCAGTCCCCATACATGCCGGCGGCGCTCATAGGCGGCGGCATAAATAACATCCGGATTAGCTGGGTTAAATTCAATATCGGTAATACCCGTATTTTCATCAATTTCAAGGATAAGATTCCATGTGGCGCCACCATCGCGAGACTTGTAAAGCCCCCTTTCTCCACCGGCGGACCACAATGGACCTTCCGAGGCGACATAAACGACATTGCTGTCACGTGGATCAATCAGGATTTTTCCAATATGTTCAGATTTGGCCAATCCTTTATTTGCCCAGGTCTTACCGGCATCCGTGCTTTTGTAAACACCATCTCCCCAGCCGACATGGCGTCCACTGACATTTTCACCCGTGCCGACCCAAACCACGTCCGGGTTATTCGGATCAAGCGTTACATCAGCTATGGAGTAAGAGGCCTGGTCATCAAATAAAGGTGTCCAGGTAACACCGGCGTTGCTGGTTTTCCAAACACCACCGGAAGCCGAAGCAACGTACCAGATACTGCTATTGACAGGGTGCACTGCAATATCGGCAATGCGGCCACCCATCAGTGCGGGTCCTATGCTGCGCATTTTCAAACCGCTTGCAGCGTCGCCGATGGTTTTTTGCTCCGCAGCAATGGCGGAGAATGTGCTGGCTAAAAGAATACAAACACATGCGATCGCCGTGGAAGCAAATCGAAAACTATTTATCCTGATGTATTTGGTAAGTTTGTTTTTGTAAGCCATTTTTTTAACCCCTGCGAATTCAAAAAAGGTTTTAAAATTGAAAGTCGATGTATTGGCCGATGAAACGGTCTTCAGGTGCAACATGGTCAGAGTAATGCGCCAGAGTCATATCGTCCATCCCTAAGTTTGGATTGTTTTGTTTTCAACAAAAAAACCACCGCAACGGTGGTTTTTTTGAATTGGTGGGGCGGCGGGAATCGAACCCGCAGAAATTCAGTTTGGATATTAGAGCCAAAGACTAGTGATAATCGTTCAGAATTGATCTGTTAGTTATTTGCTTTAATGGATAGAACTGTTTTTTCAAATATTTCTTTATTAGCAAGAATCTCGGCGGTGTATTTGCCATTTCTTGGAGTCACTGTCAGATAGTCTTTGAGAATTAATGCGGCACGGTCTCTCTTGTAGGATTTCAAGTATGGAAGGGTTTGTTCCAACAGCGCCAAAGCATGTCTGTTGTAAACAGCATAAGCAAAGCTGTGGGCGTGGTGTGATTTGGTGGCGCGTTTATTTGTGATTTTCCCAACACCTGTAGCAGATAGTACGAAATCCAAAAGAGCTATTTCAGTGCTACTGATAGATATGCATAGTTGGCGGTTTTCATTTTTGTGTTTACGTGTAAGTGTGACAGTTCCTTCGCCATCAATGAGGCCTGCAATATAGGCAGCATCAATTTTACTCAGGGGCTGTATTTGCCTGTACGTATTCATAATAAGATACCCAAAAATGTACCCCGGCAAAATACCGGGGTACGTCGTTGGTGGAGGCGGCGGGACAGCTATTCCTTATCTTTCGAAAAGGGCTGGACTATA
>CBDTVF010000222.1:0-5609 GCA_965363775.1 uncultured Gammaproteobacteria bacterium | reverse complement strand
GATAGAGGCGGCCAGCAGCGCCGCGTTGGTCGCGCCGGCGTCACCGATAGCGAGTGTGGCCACCGGAATACCCGCTGGCATCTGCACGATAGAAAGCAGGGAATCCATACCATTCAACGCCTTCGACTTTACCGGCACACCCAATACAGGCAAAGCTGTCTTGGCTGCGACCATACCGGGCAAATGGGCCGCGCCGCCAGCACCTGCAATGATAACCTCCAACCCACGATTGATTGCGCTACCTGCGTATTCAAACATCAGGTCAGGGGTGCGATGAGCGGAAACCACTTTAACTTCATGGGGAATGGCCAGGGCTGAAAGGGTTTCAGCCGTATTCTTCATGGTTTCCCAATCCGATTGGGAACCCATGATCAGACCAACTAGAGCTTGTTCATTTGCCACATTTACTCTCCAGCAGAAAAGCACAATATTGTACCAGTGTGCCGGTTCTGCAAACAGGGCCGTTCATCCAATGAAGCATGCCTGATACAATATCCCTACACACTTCAACCTGGATAAAAAGATGCCTGTTGATAGAAAATTACTCGAAATCCTGTGCTGCCCAGCCAGTAAAACACCTCTGACCATACTTGGTCAGGAAAAACTGGATAAATTAAACACTATGATCAACAGTGGTGAAGCACTGTATGTCGATGGTGCGAAAGTCAAAGACCCGCTAATCGAAGGCCTGATCACCGAAGATGGCAAGGTCATTTATCCGGTGCAGGATGATATTCCCATTCTGTTGGAAGAAAAAGGTATAGGAACCACCCAGTTCCAGGATTTCTAAATAACCTCCAGCATCATCCAAAAAATGATGCACACAGAGAATGCCAAAAGGGATCAACAACTCATTGGTGAGACCTCCGTCATCAGACCGTTCAATTCCAGAAAATTATCAGGGGAGGTAGTACTTTTGGTACAGCCATAGCGTTCTTTTGAGGAGGATAATGTACCTTTTCACGCGGCCATCCGGGCCGATCATGAGAGGAAGCTTAAATGAAGAAAATCATCACGTTGCTGGTCACCATAGGACTGGCAGGAACCAGCTTGGCACAAGAGGATACAAACACCTGGAACCTGGAGGATATCTACCCCAGTGTTGATGCCTGGTCCAAGGCAAAAAACACACTGGAAGCAGATCTTGCAAAAATAGACGGCTGCCAGGGACAGTTGGGGGAAAGCGCCGCAAAACTGCTGGAATGCTCCGAATTACTGAGCGACACGATCAAGACCTTTTCACGGATCTCTTCATATGCCGGTATGGCGGCGGATGCTGATACGCGGGATGCCGATACCCAACGTCGCCGCACCGAGGTTCAGATTCTGGGTGGCAAGCTTACGGAAAAGGTCTCATTTATTGATCCGGAAATCCTCGAGATCGGGAAAGAGAAGCTGAACGGATACCTGTCTGACCTGGCAAGCCTGGAACCCTACCGGCACGGTATTGAAGATACATTGAGACAGTCGAAGCATGTACTGGATGCAGAAGGCGAAGCCATGATGGCAGCGACTTCGATGATACGCAGAGCACCCTCCAATACTTACCGGACACTGGCAAATGCGGATATGCCCTGGCCAACAATTACCTTGTCCAACGGTGAAGAAGTGCGACTGGATCAGTCAGCTTACACAAAGTATCGCTCGGTAGAAAACCGGGATGACCGCCAAGCCATTTTTGAAAGCTTCTGGGGCAAATGGAAAGAATATGAGCGCACCATGGGCACGACACTGGCCGGACAGGTCAATGTGCATGTTTTTAACCAGCGCCAGCGTAACTATGCAAACTCGCTTTCAGCTTCACTGGGTAACAACGCCATACCCGAAACGGTTTATCGCACCCTGATCAAAGAAACCGGCAACAACCTGGACACACTACACCGTTATTTCCGCTTGCGGGGACGCATGCTGGGTATTGATGACCTGAGATATTTTGACATCTATCCTTCATTGGTTGAGACCGACAAGGTCTTTCCAATTGCCATTGGCAAACAGCTGACGCTGGAAGCTGTTGCACCACTTGGAAATGCCTACACGGAAGTAATGTCCAGCGCGTTCGAAAGTCGCTGGATGGATGTCTATCCACGCCCGGGCAAAAAATCGGGCGCCTACATGAATGGCAGCGTTTATGACGAGCACCCGTACGTTCTGTTGAACTACAACGCTGATTACGAGTCCGTTTCAACGCTCGCGCACGAATGGGGTCACGCGATGCATTCCTACCTGGCAAACAAGAACCAGCCCTACTCCACTGCCGGCTATTCAATTTTCACTGCCGAAGTCGCTTCCACATTCAACGAGGCCTTATTACTTGAACTCGTGTTGAAGAAAGCCGCTGATGATGATGAACGCCTGTATTACCTGGGCAATGCATTGGAAACACTGCGTGGAACCTTTTTCCGTCAGACCATGTTTGCCGAGTTTGAACTGGCGATCCATGACCGTGCCGAAGCAGGCGAAGCCATGACCGGCACCAGGCTAACCGAAATTTATGCCGACCTGTTGCGTCGCTATCACGGCCACGACGAAGGTGTGATGACAATCGACGATCTCTATACCGTGGAATGGGCGTACATACCGCACTTTTACTACAACTTTTATGTGTACCAGTACGCGACTTCACTGGCAGCTTCTTCGTTGCTGGCCGAAGCGGTTTTACAGGGTCGCCCGGGGGCGGTTGAAAATTATATGAATCTGCTTAAAGCCGGGGGTTCGGACTACCCATACGAACTACTGAAACGAGCAGGCGTTGACATGGCCACTCCGGCACCCTATCGAGCCGTATTCACCCGCATGAATGTCATCATGGACCAGATTGAAGACATCCTGAACCGGCGTGAAGAAAATGTAGCGCCCTGATAAAGTCTTCGATAGAGCCCCTCCCAGCAGGGGCTCTATCGATGTCGGTTACAAGTATGCACTAGATGAAGCATGCGGATGTCTGACCGACGCTGCCGCACTCAGTTCTCCATCGAATCAATAAAGTCATTGGCTTCAGCAATGGCTTTTTGCATTTGCGCAATGAGATTGGCAGTATCACGTTCAATACTATCGAGTTCATTACGCAAGGCACCAATTGCCCGGGCGTTCAGATTGTGTTTCAAAACCAGGACCTGGTCCTGAAAGGCCACCAAAACTGGCTCCATGCTATTTTCCGCACGCCGCATGGTTGACATCAACTGCTTGTAGCGTTTACGGGTATCGTTGAGTAATGAAGCGCTGTTTCTGCGCAAATCGGCACGGGAATATTGATCAAGCTCAAGTTCCCATTCCTTGAACAGGTCTTCGGCCACATCTTCCACCGAATCAATCCGTTCAATGACCTCTTCCGCCTCAGCCACACTTTTCTCATATTCAGCATTCAGGCGATCATAGACTCCCTCCAGGTCGCCCCCATCAAAATTGACCGTACTTCGAAACTGATCCAGGGCCGAAGCGAACTGCTCAGAGGCATCATCCTGAGCATCACGGGCTTCCTCTACACGATCCACCAGGATGTCACGTTTCTCAATCCCGATGCTCTCCATGGTTTTGTAGTAAGCACTGGAGCACGCGGTCAACAAAAATACAGCCAAAACCAAGCCTGAAACACTGATGATTTTTCTTAACACTGCAGTCTCCTTCGCTGACTTAATTCATGGATTATAGATCAATCTGATCATAGAATTTTGTAATTGATCTAACACAAATTTGCCTGAAGATTTTGCCACTGGGCCGCATCGGGGGTGTACTACCTCCTTTCAGGACACGGCATAAACCCGTCCATGGGGCCTCGGGCGCGACGTCCATGTCGCTCACGGTCCTGAAAGGAGGTAGTACACCCCCACTGCTACGTCATTGTTGAATTGACAGCACGCAATTTTTTGGAAGTTCGAAGTGCAGGGGTGAAGCGTAAAGCTGGGGCGGGTTATTCCTTCCGGGACCGTAATTTTCAGGGATGAAAATTCCGAGCTTACATGGACGTACTTGCAGCGTGTCCCGGAAGGAGTAACCCACCCCAGCGCCCCTCACCGGTGATTTGGAGTACCAACTTCAACAGTTACCACAACCTGCGTTGGATGTTCACTCGAGCCGATTACTCAATAACTTCCCCGGATTCATAATATTCATTGGATCAAACACCGCCTTAATCCCCCGCATCCTGGTGATATCTGCCTCCGAACGACTATAGGACAGATAAGGCTGCTTCAACAATCCGATTCCATGTTCCGCCGAAATACTGCCATTGTGTTCACGTGTCAGCGCAAATATCTCCGGATTGACCCGCCCACATATCTTTTCAAATTCTTCTACCGTCATAGTCTCCGGTTTCAGAATATTCATATGCAAATTGCCATCACCGATATGTCCATACCACAATACTTCGAAATCCGGATACTGAGTTTTAACCAGCTGATCCAGCCCTTCAAGATATTCAGGAACCTGTGAAACCCGCACTGACAGGTCATTTTTATAGGGTGTAAACGGTGTAATGGCTTCGGATATGCCTTCACGGTAGCGCCATAGATCCGCCGCCTGGGCCTCACTCTGGCTGATTACACCATCAGCAACAGCACCTTTTTCAAGACATTGCTCAAAACACTGCAAACCCAGGTCTTCGGCGGCGGGGTCATCACACTCGAACTCGAGCAAAGCGTAATAGGGACTGCCGTCATCCATCGGTGCTGCCAGGTCATGTGCTTGCCGGACATAATGCATCGCGGTATCGGATAAGAACTCGAAGGCAGTCAGTGTCACAGCATCGTTAAACTGCCGGAAGACATCCATCATGGCTTCAAGCCCGGTGACTGCCAGCAGCATCACCAGTGATGGTGGGGGTGGATCGGTTAGCCTTAGAGTCGCCTCAACGACCAGGCCCAATGTTCCCTCACTGCCGATAAACAGGTGTCTCAAGTCGTAGCCACTGGCATTCTTGACCAGGCCGTTATTGCACTCCAGCAGTTCACCATGACCATCAACGATTTTAAGCCCGGCCACCCAGTCTCTTGTCAATCCATAGCGCAAAACACGAATCCCACCCGCATTGGTCGCAATATTACCGCCAATCTGTGAGGAACCTTGCGAGGCGAAGCTGACCGGGTAGTAGAGACCTTGCTGTAAAGCATAATCCTGTACCGTCTGTGTAACCACTCCGGGTTCCACCGTCACGGTCCGGTTCACCGCATTAAAATCAATGATGCGCCGCATGCGATCAAATGAAACCACAACTTCACCGGCATCAGCGACAGCACCCCCGCTCAGTCCCGTACGTCCACCGGACGGCACCAGGGGGATTTTATGTTCCTTTGCCAACTTTACGAGTTCCACCACCTCTTCAACAGAACGTGGGAATACGACCGCTGACGGGGCTGGTGTGCGGAAACGGGTCCAGTCACATCCATGGCTTTCAAGGACGGCTGCATCATTACTGACATCCAGTCCCGGCAGGTGGGTTTTCAGTATCTTTGGCCAGCTATTTTTTTGTTCCATACACATTCCATATTTCCTGTTGATCTCGCGCTTGCCTGACGCGACAATGAAGCCTGGTTCACAAGTCTGAGGATCTACCAAACCTCATGCATGATTCTGAACGAAATTACTCGCTTCACAAAGGAAAAATCAAGTTTCTT